>JAEEXN010000008.1 GCA_016291595.1 Prevotella sp. | reverse complement strand
TGGAGTATGCCATCTCTGAGCATGTGGAATATGCCGGTGTGCACTCAGGCGATGCCACCATGGTCTTCCCCGCACAGCACATCTACTATAGCACTATCCGCCAGATTAAGCACATCAGCCGTGCCATTGCGAAGGAACTGAACATCAGCGGTCCCTTCAACATTCAGTTCCTGGCCAAGAACCGCGAGGTGAAAGTCATTGAGTGTAATCTCCGCGCCAGTCGTTCGTTCCCATTCGTCAGCAAGATTTTGAAGCGAAACTTCATTGAGACAGCAACAAAGATTATGCTTGACGCTCCGTATTCACGTCCTGACAGAAGTGAATTCGACATTGACCGCATTGGCGTGAAAGCCAGCCAATTCTCATTTGCACGTCTGCAAAATGCCGATCCAGTTTTGGGCGTAGACATGAGTTCCACTGGAGAAGTTGGTTGTATGGGTGACGATTTACACGAGGCTATGCTTAATGCGCTTATTGCCACCGGCTATCGCTTGCCGAAGCAATCTGTACTCATTAGTTCAGGTGGTGCCAAAGGAAAAGTACAGCTGCTTGAGCCAGCCCGAGAGCTTACAAAGAAAGGATATAAGATTTATGCCACTGGAGGAACAGCCAAGTTCTTCAACGACAATGGAGTTCCCGCTACTGTGGTAAATTGGCCAGATGAAGAGGGAGATAACAATGTGATGGACCTCATTGCACAGCATAAGTTTGATCTTATCATCAACGTTCCGAAGAATCATACTAAACGTGAGTTGACCAATGGTTACCGTATTCGTCGTGGCGCCATTGACCACAATATTCCACTGATGACCAACGGACGTTTGGCAAAGGCTTTCATTGAGGCTTTCTGCAGTATGGATGAGAAAGACATCAAGGTAAAGAGCTGGCAGGAGTATAATTCATAATAGCTCGAACTATTAAAGAATAACAAGAGGGAAGAACTGCTTTTCTTGGCAGTTTTTCCCTCTTTCTTGTTTTCTGGAACAATTCATAAGCCCCTTATTATTTGAAACTGACGGGACACATCGTCATTATGAACGGAAAATGTTTCACTCACTGCAAAAAATATCTCTGGATTATTGAGAAATGGCTATTATTTTAGTATATTTGCACTGCAACCCTGTAAATCACAACTATACCCATGAAAAGAATCTATCCACTTGTCCTGATAGCATGCATATTAGCTGTTCAAAGTGCTATGGCTCAACACAAGAGTCGACTGGCTCCTAAGCTGACTGCTCTATATGCCCACGCAGATAGTTTAAACGCACAAAAGACAGCCAAAGACAGAAAGCCTGTTATCGGCATTACCACCACACTCAAAGGGAATTCCCTATCAGTGGGATATAATTATGTCAAGGCAATTTCTATGGCAGGGGGCACTCCTTATCTGATTGCTTCAACCGACGACCCTCAGGAATTGAAAACTGTTGTTGGTATGCTTGATGGACTACTTATGACAGGCGGCCCTGATGTCGATCCCGCTTATTTTGGCCATGAACGCCATCCGCAGTTAGGTGAGGTAAACGATGAGCGCGACGTGTTTGAGCTACTCCTTTTCAAGGCTGCCCACGAAAGAAAGATGCCCATCTTTGGCATTTGCCGTGGACTCCAAATGATCAATGTGGCCATGGGAGGTACATTATGGCAAGACATTCCGTCAGACTTTCCTCAGTCGGAGCTTTGCCACCGTCAAACTGATGACAGCACCACTCCCGCCCATGACATCAGTATCATACCTGGCACTGTAACAGCCAAGGTATTCGGGCTTACATCTACGGGTGTTAACAGTCGCCATCACCAATGCATCAAGGACATCGCACCCGAACTGAGAATCACAGCATGGAGCCCTGACAGCGTGCCTGAAATGATAGAAGGTTATCCTCGCTACCCTATTCTGGCCATTCAGTCGCATCCGGAAATATTCACAGTTCACGGTGACAAGGTAATGCCCCGTTTCTTCCATTTTCTCATCAAAGAGGCAAAACAGTATCATCAGAAGAAAACTACACGGACTGTAGTGAATCGAAAGAAGAATATCAAAAGAAAAAAATAATATCAAAACACATCTATTAGAATCATATTGCCATGAACATCAAGGCATTGTTATATCCATTACTCATCGCATGGTCGTTCTGTTCACCAATGAAGGCACAGACCGTCCTGCTGCCTGTCAGCCAGAAGGCTCTCAACGACAAAAAGTCTGTCCACTATATTGATTTTAAGAAGTACCCCACACTCCTGCGTGATTTGCCCATTGGCATTTTCGATAGCGGTACAGGAGGATTCACTGTACTCGAACGTATACTCAGTCAGGATAGCTTCGACAATGAGACTGGTGAAGAGAAGCCCGACGGAATTCCTGATTTCCAAAACGAAAACTTCGAGTATTTGGCTGATCAGGCGAATATGCCCTATGGACGCTACGACCGTGAGGGCAAGGCCGACTACCTTCGTGAGCTTGCTGTAAAAGATGCTTTATTCCTGCTGAAGGGACAGTTTTGGAAAGACAACAAGTCACAAAAGCCAGAAGGTCAGAAAAGCCCAGTAAAGATAATCGTCATTGCTTGCAATACAGCTACAGCATACGGTCTAGAGCACATCCAGCAGCTATTAGCTAAGGCACAAAGCTCCGTAAAAGTGATTGGCGTGGTTAATGCCGGCTCATTGAGTGCATTAAAGTCAATCGGCGATAAGCCTTCGACAACCATTGGCGTGCTGGCTACAGAAGGAACTATCAGTAGTGGTGTATACGAGCGCACTCTCCTTGCTACGAAACCAGCAGCGATGCAACTCTCCGTCATCAGCCAATCTGGCTATGGATTCGCTGAAGCAGTAGACGAAGAGAAAGAGTTTGTCGACCGTTCACTTACTACCTTTTCTGCCAATTACCGAGGGCCGAAACTGGGTACGGCTGATGGCGACATCAATCCCACACTCCTTGATGCTTACAACTTCGAAACAACCAACAACCAAGCCTTCATTGAGCGCGACAACCATGGAAAGATAACACGTATTCAACTGAACTCTGCCGACAATTACGCTCGTTACAATCTTGTATGCCTGCTCGAACGCGCCCGAAAGCAGAACATACACTCACCCATTGACCGCATTATTTTAGGATGTACACACTACCCTTTTGCCATCGAGACGCTAAAGAAGCACCTCATAGAACTCAAAGCTTTTCAAGACAAAGGTGGCCACAGGCCTTATGCACATCTCATTGCCGACGATTGCGACTTCATTGATCCTGCCATTGGAACAGCCTACGAGTGCTACAAGACCCTACTTGCCGATAAGAACCTAAACGACATAGGCAATCAAGGCACACTCGAGCCCTACATCTCTGTAGCCTCTGCCCTGCTCCCGAGTGAATGTCTTGACAAAGACGGTAACCTGACTTATACCTTCAAATATGGACGCGATCCTGGCTCTGAAGACATTACTACCATGTTCGTGCCTTTTTCTGAGAGAACAGTCAGTGCTTACAACCTGTTACGCATAAAACGGTTACTACCGCTGTGCGCAGAGAAAATCAGCGACTTCATGGACAGAAATGCCAAGAATGAGCAAGTAGCAGTACACACCGAGAAAAACCCTTTCACACCTTGGACTCTTTTTGTTGATGCAGGCATCATTGCTATTCTACTGCTGATTGGAAAGCTTATTCGAGTAAAAATCAAATGGGTACAACAACTATTCATCCCACCATCACTCATTGCAGGATTCATAGGACTTGCACTCGGTCCAAATGGTTTTCATTGCATCCCGTTATCCGAAAATACTGGAACCTATGCCGGAATACTCATAGCATGCATCTTCGGTTGTCTGCCATTTGCTTCAGGCAGCAGTAAGGCAACAGGAAGCAATATCGGACGCATGTGGGTATATTCCCAGATAGGAATGCTGGCACAATGGATACTCGGTGGAATCATGGGAATCCTGATACTGAGACTTTTCTGGCCAGAACTAAACAGTGCATTCGGACTGGCAATGCCCTCAGGATAATGTGGGGGACATGGGACAGCAGCAGCTCTTGGCGCAGCTTTCCAAACATACAATTACGATGACATGCTCACACTGG
The DNA here is from genome assembly GCA_016291595.1 of Prevotella sp. Taxonomy (GTDB): domain Bacteria; phylum Bacteroidota; class Bacteroidia; order Bacteroidales; family Bacteroidaceae; genus Prevotella. The sequence continues at coordinate 53,781 of JAEEXN010000008.1, read as the reverse complement.
CAATGACAGCTGCCACCATCGGTATTATAGGATCTGTTATTATCGGACTACTCATTGTAAAGCGAGGTACGCAAAAAGGTTATACTTCTTTCTTGAGCAATTTCAGTGATCTTCCCCGTGAGTATCGTACAGGACTATTACCCGAGGAAAAACGAACAAAATTGGGGACAACCACCACTTCAAGTATCTCTATGGACTCTCTGACATTCAATTTTGCTATCGTCATGTCAGTTGCACTGGGTGGCTACGGGCTAAGCAAATTGGTGCAGTTGTTCGTACCGGAACTGTCGTTGCCTGTGTTCAGTTGTGCTTTTATCGTTGGTATCATTGTTGCCACTATCTTTAAAAAAGTTGGTATTGCAAAATACGTTTGCACCTCTACGGTAGGGCATCTCAGTGGAACGTTCACCGATATTCTTGTTGCATGCGGGATTGCAAGCATCAAGTTGTCTGTGGTGGTACAGAACTTTATTCCATTGCTTATTTTGTTGATCGTAGGACTCTTGTGTACAGCCATCTACATCTTCACTGTTGCCAAGAGAATCATGCCAACCTATTGGTTCGAGAAAGCCATATTCTCTTGGGGCTGGTTCACTGGTACAATGGCGATGGGCATAGCCATGCTGCGTGTTGTCGACCCTGGGCAACGAACACATTGTTTGGAAGACTATGCACTGGCCTATCTGTTTATTGCTCCCGTTGAAATCAGTCTGGTCACCTTTGCCCCTATGGCATTTATGAACGGTTGGGGATGGATGTTTATTGGAATCTGTACGGCTGCCTTGCTCGCTGTCCTCATTATTGGATTAATGAAAGGTTGGCTGAAAAGGTCCAAATAGTTTGGACATTTTACCATTATTTCGTATCTTTGTCATTGAGAATAAAACCAATATGCTATGAATAAAAGAATCAAGATATTTATATTCTGTTTTCTGGCTTCATTGTTCCTTTACGCACAGAACAACACCAAGGGTTATTACAAAGATGTATTTGTTGACGGTGGCATGAGATTGTCATCACGTGCAGATCTACCCTCTGCCCGAGTATTGGGGTTACAGATGGAAGTGTTCATGTCAGCTAAAAAGCTGAAAGACTATACGAGCATGGACACGCTGTTGCAGGAACAATGCTTCAGTGGCAGTACGATTGACGAGAACGGCATCTTGCTCTATCCTGACGGTGAGCCCCGTTTCCGTATGGTATTCCTTCATGGAGGACTTGCTGGAGCACATGGCAAGACTTTGGGCGAGCGTGGCCGTAATAACATTAGAAAGTTTGTTGCCAACGGCGGAAGTTTTGTTGGGTCTTGCGCTGGATGCTACATCACCAGCCGTGGCGTGATGGAAGACAGTTTGACATTACGTGAGACATACTTGGGAATATGGCCGGGATTATGCCGCGGCACAAAACTCTCTGATACCCCAACTGGTATCAGCATAGAGAAGAAGTCTCCTCTGCTCAAATACTACGCCTTCGGTGGTGACCGTTTCGTTGACAGCGTATATCACAACAACGGTGCATTCGCTTACACCAAAGAGATGTGGCCTGCAGGCACTGAGATACTGGCTCGTTACGACACACATGGCATCAATGTGAAGCGTGAAATCCAGAATGAGATTGCCATTTGGGCATATAAGGCTGACCGTTACTCTGGCCGCATTGTTCCTTGCGGTTCCCATCCTGAAAACGTGAGAACTGGTGAGCGACTTGACTTGATGTGCGCCATGGTGCAATATGCGCTTGAGGGAAATGGCGATCCTACTGTCAAAGGAGAACTGAAAAACGGAGAAGAGCGTGTAATGGATCGCCATACGCACGATAACATCCCTGCTTTCACACGCATTGGTGATAAGCAGTATCATCATTTCACTGTACAAGTACCCAAGCAAGCCAAAGAATTGCGGCTGACACTAAAATCGTTAATGGGCTATGAGGATGTAGTCATGTATTTGTGTGCCAATCCTGGCGACTTCGCTTTTATCGACAATGCCGAATATAAGCAGGTCGCCCTGAATGCAGACAAGCAACTGGTCATTAAAAATCCAAAAGCCGGAACAATGTATGTGTCGGTTCATTGTGCCACTACTGTCGATACCATAATGACAGCCTATGGAACACAATACACAGGACGCACGGATGTGCTGAACGGTGTTCCTTACACCATCAAAGCTGAAATCAAATAATTCATTATCCGCGATTCAAATCACTCATAACATCAACTGGTTAAAGTATTATCATGAGATACAACTATCAAAACATACTCAGGCTACTGGCTCCTGTCATTTGTCAAGCATTGTTCATCACCAGCTACGCCCAACAGAAACAGAAAGGTTTCTATAAAGACCTATTTATGGACAGTGGTATGATGCTTACCTCACGTGTCGACCTGGCAGCTTCACGACTAGCAGACTTCACGATGGAAAGTTTCATCTCCACACCCCATAGCTATACCGAGAAATTCTCTTTTACTGATGCAGACACCATCATGCAGAACCAATTGATTTGTGGTAGTGCTATCGACGAGAACGGCATCCTGTTATATCCCGACGGTGCTCCACGCTTTCGTGTCGTGTACATGAACGGTGGAAGGGCAAAGGCGCATGGAGGCACATTGGGTGAGCAAGGGCGGAAAAACTACCGCATGTTTGTTGCCAATGGCGGTGGTTATGTCGGTTCATGTGCTGGAGCATTCATAGCCTCACTGGGAACTAAACTGCCCGATAAGGAGGAAGCACCAACAGACCTTTATCTGGGCATCTGGCCCGGTTTCACCACGGGCACTGGATTGGAGAAGTCGTGGACTGATATTGACATTGAACCTGGATCGCCTTTGTTGAATTACTATCATTATGGTCACCGCATGAGCATAGACAGTGTGCGCCACAATGGCGGATGCTACGGCAACATGACTTATCGCTGCCCCCAAGGAACTGAGGTGTTGGCACGCTACTCTACTCCTGGCGGCGAACCCAAGCGTAACATCGTTGGCGAGCCTGTTATTTGGGCTTACAAAGCCTGTGAGCAGTCAGGACGTATCGTACTCTGCGGAAGCCATCCCGAGTATGCAGAGGAAGGTCCGCGGCTGGAACTAACGGCAGCTATGCTTAAATATGCCATGGATGGAGTCGGCAAGCCCACCATTAAGGGCGAGCTCAAGATTGGTGAAAAGCGACGAATGACTTGCTATACCCACGACAACAATCCTGCCTTTACACGTATTGGCGATAAGCAGTACCATCATTTCACCATCCAAGTTCCCGATGGAACAGATACACTGAAGATTGCTTTGTCGTCTGTTTCTGGTTCCGACAAGTTTGACTTGTATCTTTTAGCTGATAGCCATACGTTAGCTTTTAAGGACGAAGCTGAGTACAGCGATCTTCATTTAGGTGTTGACAAGCAACTTGTCATCGTCCATCCTCAGACAGGTACTATGTACGCCTCCGTGTTCTGCAACACCACTGTAACTGCCCGTCAGACACGATATGGTACTCAGTACAGCGGACGTATTGATGTATTGAATGGCGTACCTTACGAGATTTATGTGACCGCTATCCCTAAACAACCTATTCAATAAAGCCTTTACATCATATAAAAGCCTTTTCCCTCAACATTATGAAAAAAGCTTTTCTCACCCTGCTCATCTGCCTTCCCGCATATGTAACATCAAAAGCCTGCACCAACCTCATCGTAGGCAGGAACGCCTCAGTCGACGGTAGTGTCATGTGTACCTATGCCTGCGACTCGTACGGCTTGTATTTCGGGATTCCTTTCTATCCTGCTGCTGACCATCAACCCAATGCCATGCGGCAAGTAGCCAATTATTACTCGCGCATCCCGCACGGCCAGATACCCGAAGCTGCCCACACTTATCATGTAGTTGGCAACATCAACGAATGGCAAGTGGCTATCGGTGAGAGTACCTTTAACGTAGAGAAAGGACTACAGGACTCAACTGCCACCATGGACTATCCCACGATGATGGGAGTGGCTTTGCAACGGGCTAAGACAGCACGTGAGGCCATTCAGATTATGGGCGAGTTGGCTGATAATTATGGCTATGTGGGACAAGGTGAGTCATTTAGCGTGTGTGATGCAAACGAAGTCTGGATCATGGAAACAATCAGTTGCGGTCCTGGCACAAAGAAGGCAGTCTGGGCTGCTGTCAGGATTCCCGACAATGCCATCAGCGGTCATGCAAACCAAAGCCGCATCACACGTATCATTGGTAAAGGCTACCGGCTGGCCAAAGTGAATGAGAAGCCACGTCCGTACGATAACCCATCGGTGCTCGACGTGATGTACAGCAAGAATGTCATCAAGTTCGCACGCCAGTCAGGACGCTTCAGCGGCAAGGACGAGGAGTTCAGCTTCCGCGAGGCATACAATCCACTCAAGTTCAGCGGCCGTCGCATGTGCGAGGCTCGTGTATGGACTTTTTTCAACCGCTTCTGCCATGATGCCATGCGCTATTTTGACTTCGTGGAAGGGAAGAAAGACGATGTAGAGCCTATGCCTCTTTACATGATACCAGATCGTAAACTGACTCTGCGTGACGTTCAAGAGGCCATGCGCGACCATTACGAGGGGACACCCTTTGCCCCCGACCGAGATCTCACTCAAGGCCAGTGGGCATCACCCTACCGTCCACCTACCGCCACCTTCAGTGTCGACGGTAATAGCTATTTCAATGAGCGGCTGCTCTCAACCTTCCAGTCAGCCTTTACGTGGGTCTGCCAAATGCGTTCCTGGCTGCCACGTGAGGTAGGCGGCATTATGTGGTTCGGCAACGACGAGGCTAATATGACCGCCCAGACACCTGTTTTTTGCAGCATCAGCCACGTGCCGGATCCCTACCTCATGGACGGTCGTGCAGACGATGTGACATTTTCCATGCAGAGCGCCTTTTGGGTATGCAACTGGGTGGCCAATATGGTTTATCCGCGCTACTCACAATTATATCCCGAACTAAAGCAGGTTCGTGATTCGCTCGACGACAGTTATGCTGCCATGATGCCTGAGGTAGAAGCCAAGGCGGTTAGTCTGCTGGCTGAAGACCGCGCCAAAGGTATTGAGTACCTCACTCAGGTAAGCGACCAGACCGCACGTCAGATGCTCAACCGCTGGCAACAGATGGCATGGCACATGATTGTAAAGTATAACGACCAGGTGGTTAAGCCAGAGAAAGACGGTCATTTCTTGCGCACTCCCTACGGACGTGGCCAAAAAGTGGAACGTCCCGGCTATTCTCCTCAGGTGCAACGCCAAATCGTTGAGACAACTGGCGACCGCTACTTGCGACCTAAAGCGAAGAAATAATTTCTGTTAGGAGTCAGCTCGCATTTGTTTTTGCCTTGCTTTCGAAAAACCCATAAGACATGGCGTAGAAGTATAGCTATCATTCATCCAACAAGGATTCTTAGCATTTCTGCTGTGTCACAAGGCAATCTATGACATCGTAAACAACAAGAAAGTAATTTGAAACGAATAAATAGAAAATATATATTATTTGACACACATGGCCGGATAAAACAAAAATAGAATCAAATCGTAGGTAATTGCCATATTTTTTTGTATCTTTGCAAAAGAATATCCTTCATTATACCCTGCTGTGTAGAAGGTTTTCAAAAACACCAATTAACACTTTTTAAAAACTATCACTTTAGTGAGAGGGTCCTATCACTAAAGTGAGAGAGAGCTATCACTGGAGTGAGAGAATCCTTTCACTGCAGTGATAGCTTCCAAGTTGTGCTTAATGGTACCCTGAACAATGACCGAATGTACCTCAAAACATGCCTGATGGTACCTGAAGGGATGAATACAAAGAACGTTGCCCTAGCAAATATGTTTGTTGGCTTTTTTGGCTGTAGGGCTGCTAACGACTCAAAAAGAGACAAATCGTATACGGTTCCATAAATAATTAGTGATCAGTTTTCTTACTACTCAAAACTTGGAGTATGTAACTATCGAGATACTGCCATAGTTTTTTAGTTTTTTTAATTGACTTTTCGCTCTCATATAAGAATTCTTTACTATTTTTGCAAATAGTATGAGAATAGATATTATTACCGTATTGCCGGAGATGCTGGAGGGATTCATCAATGAATCCATTTTGGCGCGAGCTCAAAAGAAAGGACTAGTGGAAATACACTTACATAACCTGCGCGACTATACTGATGACAAGTGGAGGCGCGTGGACGACTATCCTTATGGCGGCTTTGCCGGGATGGTAATGAAATGTCAGCCCATTGAGACGTGTATATCAGCCCTGAAGGCGGAACGAGAGTACGATGAGGTGATTTTCACCTCACCTGACGGCGAGAGATTTGACCAACATGTTGCAAATGACTTATCGCTCAAAGGCAATATCATCATTCTCTGCGGGCACTACAAGGGCATTGACCAGCGCATACGCGATCATCTAATTACGCGTGAGATATCTATTGGCGATTATGTACTGACGGGCGGAGAACTGGCTGCTGCAGTGATGACCGATGCCATTGTGCGCATTGTCCCAGGAGTTATTAGCGACGAGCAGAGTGCGCTCTCAGACTGTTTTCAGGACGATTTACTTGCAGCCCCCATCTATACTCGCCCCGCAGACTATAAGGGTTGGAAGGTTCCCGACGTTCTGCTGAGCGGCCATGAGGCCAAAATCAAGGAATGGGAGATGGAACAGGCGCTGGAACGCACGCGCCGCCTGCGCCCTGACCTATTGAAATAATCATCCTTAACAGGCTGTGCTCATGAATCATTGCAATGAATTTCAAACCAAACAAAAATGATAATATTATGAGTAAAGTGATTGCTAGTCCGCAGCTGACTTTCGTAGAGGCGCTGCAAGAAGCCAAAGGAAAACTGATTGATTGGAAGGGACGCTCACGCCGTTCTGAGTTCTGGTGGTGCGTGTTATGTGCTGCGATAGTATCATGTGTGCTGAATCTGATTCCGATTATCGGACAATTATTAGGATTTGTTGTGAGCCTGATAATGATTCCACTGGGCATCCGCCGCCTTCACGATACGGGCCGTAATGGATGGTGGCTGATTGCCTGCATTGTGCTTAGTATGATAACCTCATATTACTACATGTCGATGCTGTTTTCAGCATTCGACGGTGGAGAGATGGTGAGTATTAAGGCATTAATGAGAATCTTCACAAACCCGCTGCTGATTATTCTATATCTGGTGACGTTGGTACTTAGCATCGTTCTGCTGGTGTTCTTCTGCCAGGACAGCAAGGTTGAGCCCAATAAATGGGGCAAGTCGCCCAAATATAATGTGGTGGAGGACCACGTAAAAGGTGAGGCTTATCAGAAATCCGACCTTGACAAGGCTATTGATAACATGGGGGACAAGATTGACGAAATGACGGGCAAGGCCCAGGACGTTGCCGACGATGCTTTCGACAAAGCAAAGGATTTCGCTGATGACGCTGTCGACAAAGCAAAAGACTTTGCGGGCGATACCGTCGATAAGGCAAAGGACATCGCTGGTGACGCTGTCGACAAAATGAAGGAGATGGCCGATGGCGTGAAGGAAGCAGCCGAAGATGCTGTGGAAAAGGCGAAAGATGCCATTAAGAAGGACTAAACTACAATAGGTGCTTAATCAAAAGCAAGGACATTTTGTAAGCAATGCCCTTGCTTTTTTATTATAAAATATTAAAATTACGCCAAGTAGGTACAGTTTTATCATATTATTTGTATCTTTGTGGCACAAAACATGTAAAACCATCTAATATTTTAAGCCAGAGATGTTCAGTAAAGACACATACGTTCGCCGCCGCAGCGAACTGAAGAAACTCGTGAAAAGCGGATTGATAGTTCTGTTTGGAAACAATGAAGCACCAAAGAACTATCCCAACAATGCCTATTTCCCGTTCCGTCAGGACTCTTCGTTTATATACTATTTTGGCCAGCATCGCGATGGTCTGGTGGGAGTCATTGACATCGACAACGACCGTGAAATTTTAATCGGCAACGATATAGACATTGAGGATATTGTTTGGTACGGATCGGTGGATTGTGTCAGCGACCTTGCCGCACAAGTGGGCGTCAATGCCACTGCACCAATGAATGAATTGAAGAGCATATGTGACAAAGCCTGCGAAAAAGGGCAGAAAATACATTTCCTGCCTCCATACCGCTACGATACGAAGATTCAGATTATGGATTTGCTGGGCATTCACCCCAATGAGCAGAAAGCTGCTGCCTCAATGGACCTGATTATGGCTGTGGTGAAGATGCGCTCAACCAAAGAGCCGCAGGAGATTGAGGCAATTGAAAGGGCATGTGACGTGGGCTACATGATGCACACCACGGCACAACGTCTGATCAAGCCGGGCATTACTGAGAGATATATCGGCGGACAAGTGGACGGCATCGCCAACTCACTGGCCAACGGTAACAGCTTTGCCACCATCTTTAGCCAGCATGGAGAAATCATGCATGGCAACCCCTCGGGAGCCAAACTTGAAGCTGGTCGTTTGGCACTCTGTGATGCCGGTTGTGAACTCGACGACTATTGCTCCGACCATACCCGCACAATGCCTGTGAGCGGAAAATACTCGCAACGCCAACTGGAGATTTATTCCATTGTCGAGGCATGTCATGATTATGCCCTTGAAGTTGCCAAGCCTGGCGTAAAGTACATGGACGTTCACTTTGCCGTGTGCCGTCTGATGACTGATAAACTGAAAGAACTCGGGCTGATGAAAGGTGACACAGAAGAGGCTGTACGTGCAGGCGCTCATGCCATGTTCCTGCCTCACGGACTAGGTCACATGATGGGAATGGACGTACACGATATGGAAGGACTAGATCAGCGATATGTCGGTTTCGACGCTGAGACTCGCCCGAACCTAGAACAGTTTGGCACGAATTGCCTGCGCATGGGACGCCGATTAGAAGAAGGGTTCGTGGTAACCGACGAACCAGGTATATACTTCATTCCGGCACTGATTGACGACTGGCGTGCCAGCGGACATTGTGCAGAGTTCTTGAACTTTGACAAGTTAGAGACCTATAAGGACTTTGGCGGTATCCGCATCGAGGACGACATTCTGATAACGAAAGACGGTTGCCGTTTCCTTGGGCAGAACCGCATTCCGTACCACCCGAAGGATGTGGAAGAGTTCATGGCGCAGAACTAGTGCACAATAGTAATAGTGAAAATCATAAACTCATAAAATAATAAAACTCACAATGAAAAAACTATTTTTGATGGCGCTTGTGGCCTTAGTAGCCATTGGCGCAAACGCACAGGACAAGAAGAAGGAAAATCCTAACAAGCCCGTCTTCACTGTTGTAAAAGAGAACAAAATTACAAGTATCAAAAACCAAAGCCGCAGCGGCACGTGCTGGGACTACTCTACCCTCTCCTATTTCGAGGCTGAGATTCTGAAGAAGAGCGGTAAGACCTACGACCTTTGCGAGAGCTTTGTAGCCAACAAGACTTACATGGACCGCGCTATTCAGGTGGTTCGTCTGCATGGTGACTGCCAGTTTGCACAGGGTGGTTCAGCTTACGACGTGTATTATGCACTGAAGAACTACGGTATCTGCCCAGAGGATGCTATGCCATTCCCAGGCAGTTTGTATGGTGACTCTTTGAACAACTTTAACGAGTTTTTCTCGTTGATGTCTCCATATGTTGACGCTGTAGCCAAGAACAAGGCAAAGAAAATCAGCAACCAGTGGAAGCTTGGATTGCAGGGTATTCTCGATGCTTATCTCGGCGAGTGCCCCGAAGAGTTCACTTACGAGGGAAAGAAATACACTCCAATGTCGTTCGCTGCCAGTCTCGGCCTGAATATGGACGACTATGTAAGCATTACTTCGTTTACACACCGTCCTTTCTATACCGAGTTCCCGGTTGAGGTTCAGGACAACTGGCGCAATGGTCCGTCATGGAATGTTCCTATGGACGAGATGATGCGTATCATCGACAATGCCGTGATGCAAGGTTACACTGTAGCATGGGGCGGCGACGTTTCTGAGCAGGGTTTCACCCGTCAGGGTCTTGCCTATGCTACTGACGAAAAAGCTCAGAGCCTGACTGGTAGCGATATGGCACGTTGGCTGAAACTCTCTGCTACAGCCAAGAAAGGCATGCTCGACTCACTGGGATGCAAAGTTCCAGAGATTGTTCCCACACAGGAGTTGCGTCAGGAGCGTTACGACAACTGGGAGCTTACCGATGACCACGGAATGCTGATTTACGGTATTGCCAAAGACCAGTACGGCAAAGAGTACTACATGGTGAAGAACTCTTGGGGCGAGGCCGGCGAGTTTAAGGGCATTTGGTATATGACCAAGGCTTTCATTGCTGCCAACACCATGGACTACATGGTTAACAAGAATGCCATTCCAAAGGATATCCGCAAGAAGCTGGGTATTTAAGGAATGGTAAGTGAAAAGTGATGATAAAGAATTGCGTATTGTGATAGTTATTTGCCGAGTGGTGTAAAACAGACTGTCATCTCATATTTTCTTCTGACTTTTCACTTGATGTTAGTTACGGGGAAACCGTCAAATCATACAAATAATGTAAAAAAAACGAGGGATATGCACTATTCCTCGTTTTTTTTTGTTAACTTTGGAGGCGGTTATTATACCCACTTTGCTACAGAAAAGAATAAAAAATAATATAAATGCATTTTAAATGGAATTACAAAGCACCGACATCAGACCAAAAGAGAGCAGCTGAAGAGCTGGCGGCCAAGCTGACAATCAGTCCTATACTGGGCGGATTGCTCATTAGCCGCGGCATCACTACTGAATCGGCAGCCAAGCGATTCTTCCGCCCCCAACTCAACGATCTCATTAATCCTTTCTTAATGAAAGATATGGACGTTGCTGTTGACCGCTTGAACGACGCTATGGGGCGCAAAGAGCGCATTATGGTCTATGGCGACTACGATGTTGACGGGTGCACAGCTGTAGCATTGGTTTACAAGTTTCTCCAACAGTTCTATTCTAACATCGATTATTATATTCCCGACCGTTACGATGAAGGGTACGGAGTGAGCAAGAAAGGAATAGAATATGCCAAGGAGACTGGTGTTAAATTGATAATCATTCTCGATTGCGGCATTAAGGCAATCGATGAAATTGCGTATGCCAAGAGTCTGGGCATTGACTTTATTATTTGCGACCACCACGTCCCCGACGAGGTGATGCCGCCTGCTGCCGCAATCCTTAACCCCAAACGCGAGGACGACACCTACCCTTTCAAACACCTCTGCGGATGCGGTGTGGGATTCAAGTTCATGCAGGCATTTGCCAAGAACAACGGCATACCATTCTCGAGGCTTATTCCCCTACTCGATTTCTGCGCGGTAAGCATTGCAGCCGATATTGTTCCCGTTGAAGACGAAAACCGTATTCTGGCTTTCCACGGCCTGAAACAACTAAACCAAAATCCAAATATCGGCATCAAGGCTATTATCGACATTTGCGGACTGAGTGGCCGTGATATCTCGATGAGTGACATCGTATTCAAAATCGGTCCGCGCATCAATGCCAGCGGCCGAATGGAGAATGGAAAAGAGAGTGTTGACCTACTGATTGAGAAAGACTATAATCTGGCTCTGCAGAAAGCCAAACATATCAACGAGTACAACGAGCTTCGCAAGGACATTGACAAGCAGATGACCGAAGAGGCCAACCAGATTGTAGCCAAACTTGAAAGTCAGAAGCACCAGTCGAGCATCGTGCTCTACGATGAGGACTGGAAGAAAGGTGTAATCGGCATTGTTGCATCACGACTCACAGAAATCTATTTCCGTCCCACGGTCGTACTGACTCGCGACGGAGAGTTTGCCACAGGCTCTGCCCGTAGTATTGCCGGGTTCGATGTTTATTCGGCCATCAAGAGCTGCCGTGACATGCTAGTTAACTTCGGAGGACACACCTATGCAGCCGGACTTACCTTGCGATGGAACGACATCACTGAGTTCCGCCGCCGTTTCCAGCGTTATGTTGACGAACACATCCAGCCAGAGCAAACTGAGGCCATCTTGAATATTGATGCAGTCATCGACTTCAGAGATATCTCACGCAAGCTGCATAGCGACCTGAAAAAGTTTGCCCCATTCGGTCCTGGCAACCAGAAACCATTGTTCGCCACGCTCGATGTCTACGATTTTGGAACCAGTAAGGTTGTTGGACGCGAGCAGGAACATGTGAAACTGGAACTTGTTGACTCGAAATCAAACAATGTGATGAACGGTATTGCCTTCGGACAGAGCGGCTCTGCCCGCTATATCAAGTCGAAGCGCTCGTTCGATATCGCCTACACTATCGAGGACAATGTGTTCAAGAAGGGTGATGTGCAATTGCAAATCGAGGACATCAGGCCAACCGAGGAATAGCTCTTAGTGCATAGTGGATGGTTTATTGCCCGCTGCACACTTTGCATGATGAAATATGGACTAAGCACTATGAACTATGAACTGATTCTTAAAAAGTATTGGGGATATGATAGTTTCCGCGGCATTCAGCGTGAAATTATCGAAAGCATCTGCAGTGGCCACGATACGTTGGGACTGATGCCGACAGGTGGCGGAAAGTCTATCACATTCCAAGTACCGGCACTAGCGCAAGAAGGCGTCTGTATTGTCATAACCCCACTCATTGCTCTGATGAAAGACCAGGTGATGCATCTGCGTCGTCTGGGCATTCGTGCGGCAGCCATCTACTCAGGACTGACGCGCGACGAAATCATAGTCACGCTGGAGAACTGCATATTCGGAGGCATCAAGATTCTATATGTGTCTCCAGAACGATTGGGCTCAGAACTCTTTCAGGTAAAGCTCAGCCACATGAAAGTGAGTTTTATCACTGTTGACGAGGCGCATTGCATCAGCCAATGGGGCTACGATTTCCGCCCCTCATACCTTAAGATTGCCGACATCAGGAAGATTAAACCCGATGTGCCCGTACTGGCACTCACTGCTACAGCCACTCCACAGGTTGTAGAGGACATACAGGATAAGCTGCAAGGCTCCTCCACGAGGACAGAAGGCTCCTCCACGAGGACAGAAGGCTCCTCCAGAAAAACGAAGTTCAACGTTTTCCGCATGAGTTTCGAGCGGAAGAATCTTGCGTATATCGTACAGACATCTACTGACAAGTATACCGATTTAGTACAGTTGATGGAAAACACCACCGGCTCTGCTATCGTCTATGTGCGCAGCCGACGTCGCTCGAAAGAGATTGCTGAACTGATGAACGAGAACTGTCTGAACGCCACGTTCTACCATGCCGGGTTGGATTCCACCATAAAAGATATACGACAAAAAGACTGGCAGGCCGACCGTATCCGTATCATGGTGGCCACCAATGCATTCGGAATGGGAATCGACAAGCCTGACGTGCGGCTCGTCGTTCATTTCGATTGCCCCGATTCGCTGGAAGCCTATTTTCAAGAAGCAGGCCGTGCAGGGCGAGATGGAAAACCGTCAAAAGCCATTCTGCTGTTTAATAACAACGACGAACGGAAATTACAAAGACGAATAGCCGACAACTACCCCGAAAAAGAGTATATCAGAAAGGTGTACGACCATCTGGCCTACTTCTATCAAATTGGCGTTGGCAGTGGTGCCGGTAACACATTCGCTTTCGACATCGAGAAATTCTGCCATGCCTTCAAGCATTTCCCTATTCAAGTGAATTCGGCTTTGAACATTCTCTCCAACTGCGGGTACATTAATTATACCGAGGAAACAGAGAACAAGGCTCGTGTCATGTTCCTCATCGACAGGAACGATTTCTACAAACTGGATAATCTCACTGAAATAGAAAACGAACTTATCGTTGTCCTATTACGCAACTATGGCGGACTCTTCACCGACTATAATTACATAGACGAAAGTTTCATTGCCCAACAGATCGGGCTGACTCTCCCGCAGACCTACTTCGTATTCAAGGCATTAAACAAACGGCGTATCCTGCATTTCATTCCAAGTCAGAAGACTCCCTATATAACTTACGTTCAGCGACGCGAAGACGGTGACAGGATTATCATCCCTGCCAATGTCTATGAAGAACGGAAGGAGCAGTTCACCGAGCGAGTCAACCAGATTATTCTGTATGCCAAGAACAATAATGTATGCCGCAGCCGCCAACTGCTTCGTTATTTCGGTGAGAGATGCCAGACTGACTGCGGAATATGTGACGTTTGTACTGACCAAGAGCCTCTTCTTGAGGACCAAAAGACTGCGCAGCAGAGTATCTTGCAACTTCTGCAGGACCACAAGAAGCATCACATCACCGAGTTACACAGCCTCAACATGGAACGTAAAGCGCTTGATGAAGCACTGGAATATCTCGTCAATGAAGAAAAAATCTACGTCGATGGGGCATATTTGATAGGTAATGCGTAAGAAGCAAGAGCTTTGGAGCTTATCATAAAGAAAGGAGTAAGGAACTCATTTTCCATGTAGTTCCTTACTCCTAATTTCTAAATCTTTATAGAATATTAGTTGTTCTCCGGGCGCAGTTTACGAACTGTGACACCAGCCTGCCACATCTCCTGATTACGCATAGCCTCCAACTCTTTCTCCAGTCCCTCACGATAGTCGGGCTTCGAGTTCGAGTCGATAGAAATCTGTGCCTCTGTACCGTTCTTCACACTCTCATAGAGTTGCTGCATCACGGGTTTGATGGCATCGTGGAAGCGAGGAGCCCAGTCGAGCGCCCCGCGCTGAGCTGTCGTCGAGCAGTTAGCATACATCCAGTCCATTCCTTTCTCGCCAAACAACGGGCCAAGGCTCTGCGTCAGCTCCTCTACGGTCTCATTGAAAGCCTCTGAGGGAGAGTGGCCGTTCTCGCGCAGCACCTCATACTGTGCCAGCAACAATCCCTGAATAGCACCCATCAGCGAACCGCGCTCGCCAGTAAGGTCACTTGTTGCCTCACGCTCGAAAGTCGTCTTAAACAGATAACCCGCACCGATACCAATACCGAAGGCGATTGTTTTCTCCTCCGCATTGCCGCTGGCATCCTGATAAACTGCATAAGAGCAGTTCAGACCGCGTCCCTCGCAGAACATGGTGCGCAGGCTGGTACCTGACCCCTTCGGGGCAACCAAAATAACATCCACATCCTTAGGAGGAACAACACCCGTACGGTCACTCCAGTTGATGGCAAATCCGTGAGAATAATACAAGGTCTTACCCGGAGTAAGATATTTCTTGATGGTGGGCCATACCTGAATCTGTCCTGCATCAGAAAGGAGCATACACAAAATTGTACCCTTCTCGGCCGCCTCTTCAATAGAGAACAATGTCTTTCCGGGAACCCATCCGTCGGCAACAGCTTTCTCGTAAGTTCTGCCCTGACGCTGTCCAACAATCACATTGAAGCCATTGTCGCGCAGGTTGCATGCCTGTCCAGGTCCCTGGATTCCATAGCCGATGACGGCGATTGTCTCGTTTCTCAGCACATCACGTGCCTTTTCCAAAGAAAACTCCTTGCTGGTGACTACAGTTTCTATTACACCACCAAAATTCATTTCTGCCATAATAGTTGTTGTTAATAATGTTACACATATCCCTATGAACCATGCCCGCCCTAACCCGAGAGCCGTCGTCTTGTCGGTCCATTCACCCATTACTCGAAAAAGCGACCAGGGACTAATCTTTTTACTTTACGAGTTGCAAAGGTAATGATTTGAAATGAAATAGCCAAGAAAACTTTCTGTTTTATAGCAATTTAACCATGTCCTTGCTTCTTTCAATATTGTTTTTCCATTACAGAAACCGCATAAATGTATCTCATTAAGCATAGTTCAGGGTATAAAAATGATATATCAAGGTACGAGTAGTGATTACCTGAGGTACATAACATCATCTCTCTGAAACTATCACTCCTGTAAATGAAAGTTTTCACTCCAGTGATAGATTATTGGATATTTAATAAAGTAAAAAAGCTCTTTACAAAAAAGACAAAGAGTCTGCCCACATTTATCCTAACCTTTTGCTAACATATAAAAAATTAAGGCGAAATACTTGTATTCCGCCTTAATTCTCAATACGATTCTAATAGAAAATCACTTTGCTTCGCACCACCTCAACGTCGGTGTCTTTACAAATTCTGATGCAATACTCGTTCTCTCCGGTCTGCTCGCGATAGAGACTGAGACGGTCACCCTGATGACTCTCTGCCACATAAGCTACCTCAAAACGATGAATCTGATGATTACGATACCAGTCAAGATCCCATAGATCGAGTACGTGCTCGATGTATTTCACGCTATTAATATGTCCATTCATATCCACATCATTATAATAGGTGTCTATGGTACGCACTAATTCCGCACCAGCAGTCATCTGCACGCGCGAACTCTTGTCAATGGGACAAGGCTTGTCTTTCACGATGTAATCGCTAATAGAGCCATTGTTGATTTCCAACAGATTGTGTGGCTGACGCGTCTCGGTATCAATCATCGCCCAGACACTGCGCCCGTAGCCATACACTTGCCCATCTGGCGACGTAATCGCAAAGTTACGGTTGGTGAAGAAACGCATGGCATTCTCCACCCATGTCTCCACCCAGAACTTATCGTAGGCCTTCGGCATACGCTCCATTTCTACGGCAAGACGTGAGAGAACCCATGCCTTATTGATGGTTTTCAGGTAAATCATGCCGAAGCCACGGTCGTTGCTATGGAAATCTGCAGCGTTAAGTAAATGATTGCCAAGATGTCCCATTATTAACTGCGCATTAAAATCGCAATGAAACGGCTCGGCCATGAACTGGTATTTCCCAATCTTCTCCATTATCTCCTTCATTATTATAGGTTTCATTAATCTCTCTGTTTACATGCCTCTTCTTCTGACCTCCTGCTTTTCCAGAAAATCGCTCACCTGCTCCACAGAGCTGCGAGTGATGGCTATACGGCCGCTGCGGGTATACTGTAGCACGCATCCGAACTTATCAAGAGCAAAATAAAGCGTCTGAATGTCTTCTGTTACACTGCTCAACATCACCGTACAATAGGTGGGATTCACCTCCACGATACGCGCATTCAGTTTGCGAATGATACGTGAGATGTCAGGATTCTCCAATACGATGGGCGTAGAGAGTTTATACATGCCAACCTCGCGAATGAAAAGCTGGTCGTCCGTATAGTAACTGGCCTTTATCACATCGATTTTCTTCTCTATCTGCTTGGTGATTTTCACAATCTGATCCTCGTCACTCCATGCTGTAATGGTGTACTTATGAACACCAGGTATGCTTGAGGCTGACACATTCAGGCTCTCAATGTTTACCTGACGACGAGTAAACACAGCCGTAATCTGGTTCAAAATACCGGCCACATTCTCCGAGTAAACCAACAGTGTATATAGTTTCTTTTCTTCCATAACCATAAACGATGAGTTATTAACCATTAACTAGATTTCGAGCATCATCTCGTCGACGTTCATTCCCGGCGGAGTCATAGGTAGCACGTCATCTTCTTCCTTAATAGCGGCCTCCAATATGTACGGGCCTGGCGTAGAGAACATTCTCTCGATAGCTGCATGTAGATTCTGACGCTCAGTAACTGCCTCATAGGCAATGCCATAGCCTCGTGCAATCAGCTCATAACGTGGGTTCATCATCTTCGTAAACGATTTGCGTCGTAGCCAGAACATATCCTGCCACTGACGTACGTTGCCTAAGTAGTTGTTATTCAACAGTATCATCTTCACAGGACACTGCTGCTCCATAATGGTGCCCAATTCCTCGATACACATCTGGAAACCACCGTCGCCCATGAAGCAACAGACAGTCCGGTCTGTGGCAAACGTTGCTCCTATGGCTGCAGGCATACCATAACCCATCGTTCCCAAGCCACCACTGGTACAGATGCTCCGCTTGTGATGGTACTTGAAATAACGCGTAGCAAAGAGTTGGTTCTGGCCTACGTCGGTCACAAGCACGGTATCATCGGGAGCCTGCTCGGCAACGGCATTCACTACCTCACCCATCAGCAACGGACCACTTGTAGGATGAATAGCAGGCTCAATGACCTTTATATGCTCTTTCTTGTCAAGTTCACGGAACGACTCACGCCATTCCTGATGCTTATTCTCATTGAGCAATGACATAATGGCAGGCAGCGACTCCTTGCAATCGGCTACTACAGCCACGTCTGTCTTAACATTCTTGTCTATCTCGCTGCGGTCGATGTCTAAATGGATAATCTTTGCCTGTCGCGCATAATACTTCACGTTGCCCGTCACCCGGTCGCTGAATCGCATGCCGATGGCAATGAGCACATCGCACTCCTGCTCTTTCAAGTTGACAGCATAGTTGCCATGCATACCCAGCATTCCTACATTGAGCGGATGATTGGAGGGCAGAGCCGAAAGTCCCAGCATAGTCCGGCCTGCTGGAATGTCAGCCTTCTCTAGGAAAGCTTTCAACTCTTCCTGTGCACCTGCCAACTCAACCCCCTGTCCAACAAGTGCCAACGGGCGTTTCGCATTGTTGATTAACTCAGCAGCCTGGCGTACAGCCTCATCATCCAGTTGCGGATAGGGTACATAGGAACGCACAAAATCAACCTTCTTAGGCTCCCACTCCACCTCCTCAACCTGTGCGTTGCGTGCGAAATCAAGAACTACAGGACCAGGACGACCACTGCGGGCAATGAAGAACGCCCGGCTGACAGCCCACGAGATATCCTCGGCACGACGTATCTGGTAGCTCCATTTGGAAATTGGTTGAGCCACGCCCACGAGGTCTACTTCCTGAAAAGCGTCGGTGCCAAGCGACGAAATGGGCACCTGTCCGGCAATGACAACCATCGGAGTAGAGTCCATCATGGCATCTGCAACACCCGTCATCGTATTGGTTGCACCTGGACCGCTGGTAACTAAAGCCACGCCAACCTCACCACTTACGCGCGCATAGCCCTCGGCAGCATGGGTAGCTGCCTGCTCATGGCGCACAAGTATATGGTCGAAACATTTCTTCTCGCCTCGTGTATAATCAAAGAGCGCATCATAGACGGGCATAATAGCTCCGCCAGGATAACCGAAAATGGTCTTTACGCCCTCAGCTTGTAAGGCTCGCATCAGCGCCTTTGATCCTGTAATCTTTTCCTTCATAATGTTTGTTTATTCAAGTGTATCTCGTATCTGACACTACTAGTTCTGTCTCTTTGTGACAACTCGCCTAATCAATGATTCTAACTCCTCCCTTATCAGCCGACGATACACTATGCGCATAGGCACGCAAGGCCTTGCTCACGGTACGGTTTCGCCTCAAAGGCTGCTGCTGACGGGCATTCAGCTCGTCATCGCTTAGTCTCACATTAATACTGCGGTTGGGAATATCTATTTCTATAATGTCTCCGTCTTTGATTTTGCCGATGTTTCCACCTGCGGCAGCCTCAGGAGAGATATGTCCGATGGACAGGCCGCTGGTACCCCCCGAAAAACGTCCGTCAGTAATCAGCGCGCACTCCTTGCCCAAATGCATCGACTTGATGTAGCTGGTGGGATAAAGCATCTCCTGCATACCGGGACCGCCCTTCGGACCTTCATGGGTAATCACCACACAGTCGCCGCTCTTCACCTTACCGCCGAGAATGCCCTCGCAGGCATCTTCCTGAGAGTCGAACACCACGGCAGGTCCTTCAAAATGCCAGAGTTCAGGAGCCACACCGGCGGTCTTCACCACGCAGCCATCCTGGGCGATGTTGCCGAAGAGTACAGCCATACCGCCGTCCTTTGTGTAAGCATGATCAATGTCACGGATGCAACCGTTCTCACGGTCGGTATCAGGACTATCGTAATAAGTTTCCTGTGCTCCCAATTCGTTACAGAACTTACCTGCAGGGGCACTCAAATAGATTTGAGTAGGACTCATCTCATCGTTCAAATTCTCATTCTCTTTTATCGCATAGCAATTAATGTCCTCTGCCAACGTATGCCCATTGACACGTTTCACGCTGGTGTCAATGAGTCCGCCCTTATCAAGTTCTGCCATCAGGGCCATCACGCCACCGGCGCGACCGAACTCCTGTACGCTGTATTTCTGACTATTGGGAGCCAGTTTGACGAGGAAAGGTGTCTTGCGGGAGAGCGCGTCGATGTCGCTCATCGTGAAGTCAACCCCTGCCTCCTGAGCAACAGCGAGCAAATGGAGCACGGTGTTGGTAGAAGCTCCCATGGCAATATCCATAGTCATGGCGTTGAGGAAAGCCTGGCGGGTGGCAATGCTGCGGGGCAGTACGCTCTCGTCGCCTTCCTCGTAATAGGCCAGCGCATTCTTCACAATCAGGCGGGCAGCCTGTTGCATCAGGCGCACACGGTTCTTGTGGGTGGCCAGGATAGTGCCGTTGCCGGGCAACGAGAGGCCGATGGCCTCCGTCAGGTTGTTCATCGAGTTGGCGGTGAACATGCCCGAACAGCAACCGCAGCCAGGACAGGCCCGGTTCTCTATCTCCTGAAGATCAGCATCGCTGACGGTGGGGTCGCCACCTTTTATCATAGCAATGACAAGGTCGAGGTTCTCGCCCTTGTACTGTCCGGCCTCCATAGGACCTCCGCTGACGAAAACGGCAGGGATGTTCAGACGCATGGCTGCCATCAGCATGCCTGGAGTAATCTTGTCGCAGTTGGAGATGCAAATCATCGCGTCGGCCTTGTGGCCGTTGACCATATACTCCACCGAGTCGGCAATAATGTCGCGCGAGGGCAGCGAATAGAGCATACCGTCGTGCCCCATGGCGATGCCGTCGTCGATGGCGATGGTGTTGAACTCGGCGGCATAGCAGCCAAGTCTCTCTATCTCTTTCTTTACGATTTGTCCAGCCTCATGTAAATGAGTATGTCCGGGCACAAACTGAGTAAACGAGTTGACAATAGCGATAATGGGCTTGCCGAACTGCTCGCGCTTCATGCCATTGGCCACCCAGAGGGCGCGGGCGCCAGCCATTCTTCTGCCTTCGGTGCAAACGGAACTTCTCAAAGGATGCTTCATACTAACTCTGTATTTGCTTTCTCTTATTACCTTAAAAATAGTATAATGGCTGCAAAGTTACAGAGTTTTTCTGTAATCACCAACTAATCAATGATAAAAAACAATCCGTAACGAAACATTTGAAAGAAAACTCAAACATTTCGTTACGGATTAACAGGAAAGCCTGCTATAGTCTATTTCACGAATACAACAGCCAAACGGTTAGAGGTTGTGCCCTGTACGCCACGTCCAATTGCCTCGTCAACAACTACGGCACGCGACTTCAGATAATTAGCAACCACGTCGGCACGATCCTGCGACAGCTGCTGGTTCCACTCGGCACCACCCTCAGGAGAGGCTGTACCTACAATCTGCACGTGAGCGCCCTCGCGAATGCCATTCAGGGCATACTTAGCCTCAGCAGTCAGTTCTGAACTGCCTTGAGCAAAGGTTACGACATACAGATTGTCAACACGTACCTCGCGGGTATTGGTTTTCTCCGTAACCACCTGAGTTGGCTTCTGTCCCAATTCCTTGCGCAGACGGTTGATTTCGGCGTTCAACTCGTCAATCTCGTTCTGGCGGTCGGCAATCTTGAAGTTGTGAGCACCAGTAGAGTTGCAGAACTTATACACGATACCGCAGTTCAGCTGGAAAGTACTCTTGTTGATATTATACTGCACCTTCTGGTAACCGTTACCGTTCAAGGCCCAAATCATAGCCGGCTCCACATAGAGCTGCCACTCTTTCCAGTCGCCGAAGTTAAAGGCAAAATCAACAGCCAGTTTCGACGAGAGATTGTCCTTGCGATAGCGATACTCACGAGCGACTTCATAAGGAATAATACTGACTGGGTTACCCGGGTATAAATAATCTGTTAAATAGGTATCCTTATTCGTGAACGAATGCCCCCAACCAATGCCATAGAGTGCGATTACCTCAAAGTCGCGGGGCTCTCCCGGATAGCCGTTGAACCAGTTGGTCATGTTCACGGTTCCCAAAAGTGAGGTATTCATACCACGTACGAAGGTACCTGTTGATTCGGGGAATGTATTAGTCTTGCCATAAGGACGATTTGAGAAGTAGAGATTACTCTCCAAGGCCAGACCAAACACGGGAGTGAAATAACGGCCGACGCGCAGTCCTAAGTTCGAGTTAAGGTTTTTCATCCAACGGTTGTGAGTAGTTTTTGTAGCAAAACCACCATTCAGGCCGATGTAGAAATTGTCGAACGTTTTACTTTCCACCACTGTCTGAGCGGAAACAGATGCTGTCATGAAGGCGACAGCCATAACTAAAAATAATCTTTTCATATTTTTAAAATTTACAAAATAACAGTTTTTTGCGACACAAAATAACGTAAAATAAATGAAACTGCCAAGGAAAACACAAAAAAACATGCTCCACAAGGAATAAAAGCGGTATTTCAACGGCAAAATAAGAAAAAAAATGTAACTTTGCCCATGCTATGAGAAAAATCATACTGATTACAGGAGGACAGCGTTCGGGCAAGAGCATACACGCAGAGACTATGGCTCTCAGCTTGTCTGAGAATCCTGTTTACTTGGCCACTGCCCACATTTGGGACGATGAGTTCCGAAAGCGCGTGCAGATTCATCAGACGAGAAGAGGTCCACAATGGACCAACATCGAGGAAGAGAAATATCTGAGCCGTCACGATGTTACGGGCCGTGTAGTCGTTGTTGACTGCATCACGCTTTGGTGCACCAATTTCTTCTTCGACCGAACGGCTCATGAGTGGGAGCAACCTACAGTTGATGATGCCCTTTCCGCCTTGCAACAGGAATTCGACAAGTTCACCAGCCAGGATGCAACATTCATCTTCGTCACCAACGAGATTGGCAGCGGCGGGGTAAGCGACAATGCAATCCAGCGTAGATTCACCGATTTGGAGGGCTGGATGAACCAGTATGTGGCACAGAAAGCCGACGAGGTGATTCTAATGGTTAGCGGAATCGCCGTTAAAATAAAGTAAGAAACAAGGAATACTGAGTTACAATCGTGGAAGGCTACTCCACGAATGCAGAAGGCTACTCTACAAGCATGGAAGGCTGCTCTACGAATGCAGAATGTAACTTTTGAAATGGAATCGTTTTGAAAAATGAGAAAATTTGATATCGTTGTGCCCGACGAAACGATGCGGGCTGAAATACAAGATAAGATTGACAACCTGAACAAGCCGAAAGGCTCATTGGGCGTGCTCGAGGAACTGGCTATGCAAATCTGTATGGTCCAACAGACGTTATCGCCACGGCTGACACATCCCTGCCACCTGCTCTTAGGCGGTGACCACGGCATTGAGCGTGAGGGCGTGAGTGTATCGCCACGCGATGTCACCTGGCAGCAGATGATAAATTTCACGCGCGGTGGCGGTGGTGTGAATATGTTCTGCCGCCAGCATGGTTTCAAACTGCGCATTGTCGACACGGGTGTCGATTACGACCTCTCGAAGATTGATGGAATCATAGACCGTAAAATTGCTTGCGGCACAAAGAACTTCCTCTACGAGCCGGCCATGAGTGAACAAGAATACGATCAGGCTATCGACAACGGAGCTAAATTGGCAGAAGAGTGTGCGGCCGAGGGCTGCAACATCATTTGCGTCGGCGAGATGGGAATTGCCAACACATCGCCAAGCAGCATCTGGATGCATCTATTCGGCAACATTCCACTCGACGAGTGTATTGGTGTTGGTGCAGGACTCAACAACCCTGGACTCCTGCATAAACGCGAAGTACTGCGGCAGGCTGTGGAACGTTTCCAAACGAATACGGGACTGTCGAGCCAGAGCCTTTGTAGTCTGACGGGACAGAGCGTCCGTGTTCCGCTTTCCTACTTTGGCGGTTTCGAGATGATTACGGCCATTGGAGTTATGCTCCGTGCTGCCGAACTGAAAATGCTTATTATGGTCGACGGCTTCATCATGAGTGCCTGTGCGCTGGCTGCCTGCAGACTGGTGCCCGAAGTAAGAAACTATATGATTTTCGGACATTGCGGCGATGAGAGCGGACACAAGCGCATGCTCGAACTGATGAAAGCCCGTCCGCTGCTTCATCTTGGTATGAGATTGGGCGAGGGCACGGGCGCACTCTGCTCCTACCCGATTATCGTGAGCGCCGTCAACATGGTAAATGAGATGAACAACTTTCAGAACGCGAAGATTACGAAGTACTTCTAACTTGTCACTTGTCGCTTAGCCATATGGAAATCAACATTGATAACACAAAATGGTATGACCGCATCTGGGCGGCATTGATATTTTTCACCAGACTACCGTTCTGGCGCATTCACCAACCACCGCAACAGTGTTACAAGACTGTCGTCGAGCATTGGCCGCTGGCCGGCTGGCTTACGGGCGGCATCATGGCGGCAGTCATGTACTTCGGTTGTTTGGTGTTCCCCTTCCCTATTGCCTTGTTGCTGGCTATTGTGAGCCGCGTCCTGATTACTGGTGCACTACATGAAGACGGATTGGCTGACTTTTGCGACGGATTCGGTGGCGGAGGCAACGACCGCGAGCGAATCCTGACTATTATGAAAGACTCGCACATTGGAACATATGGAGTGCTGGGTCTTATTCTCTATTTCAGCCTGCTCTATCTCACGCTACAATCACTCAATCCTTTCTATGCCGCACTGGGCGTTTTGGCAGGCGACGCTTACAGCAAGATGCTTGCCTCACAGATAATCATGTTCCTGCCATATGCACGGACGGAGGATACCGCGAAAAACCGGACAGTTTACAGAAAATTCAGCATCAAGGCTGGCATCAGCCTGTTTATTCAAGGCATGCTGCCCATGATTCCGCTTCTCTATAAGGGCATCACGCAAGGCCTACTGCATTGGGACACGCTCATCTTCGTGCCCTGCATCGTGATGTATTTCCTCTACCTGTTTATCAACCGCAAACTGCATGGTTACACGGGTGACTGCTGCGGTGCTCTTTTCCTGCTCATTGAACTAAGTTTCTACCTCACATTGGCCGCCCAGCTCTACTAATCTAACTACAATAATTCTGATTTCAGCATGAAAGTTGTTCTCATTCGCCATACCAGTGTTGACGTTCCTCCAGGCACCTGCTACGGATGGAGCGATGTTCCTGTTAGGGACACATTCGTCGAAGAAGCCGAGGAAACACGGCTAAGCTTGCTGAAATATGGATCATTCGACCATGTGTTCAGTTCTCCCCTGACGCGAGCAAGGTTGCTGGCAGCCTACTGTTTGCCCGGAGTCCGTCCGACATTGGACGAGCGATTGAAAGAAATGAACATGGGCGACTGGGAAATGAAACCATACGATGAGATTGATGACCCACACCTGCAGGAGTGGTTCGACGACTACATGCACCTGCCTACAACCAACGGTGAGAGTTTTCCATTAATCTATCAGCGCGTGGCAGCATTTCTCGATGAGCTACGCCAAAAACCTTATCAGCAGGTTGCTGTCTTTGCACACGGAGGCGTGCTCATCTGCGCCGGTATTTATGCCGGACTGTTTGCTGCAGATGAGCACGCCTTTGAGCATACCACTCCTTATGGAGGTTTTATCGAAATCGAACTATAGCCTTTACAACGTAATGACACTTACTGAATAAGGGCGCAAACTCAGTCCTGACCCAACCTTATCTGCGACAGGCACAACCACAGTATCTTGCGGTTTTCCACTGAAGCTCTCGACCCGGGCACCAGCTGGAATAGTAATTCCTTCAACCTTCAGATTGACTTCCACGGGCAAGGCATTCACCAACTTCAGATATTTCTTCCCTGTTTTAGAGTCTTTTACCAAACTAGCAGCTACACGGTAGGAGTAATCTGTTGCTTCCTCTTCAGTTTGTGCGCTGTTGTTGAAATTGAGTTTTGTTGTAATGTAACGGTCACCGCCATAAAGCGAGAAAAGACGCTGAGTATGATAACTTGGTGTGAGGCGAACATCAGTGTTCGAGAAGTAGATCATGTCAGGATTCCAATTGTGATGGTTGTCCTTCGCCAATAGAGGCGCATAGCTTGTCATCTCTATTACGTCGCCATTGCGCTCTACATTACAGAGGAACAAGGCCTCAGCCAAAGCACTCTCATGAGTACGTGTCCTCGAGGCGTACTCGCCAATGTACACTTTTGGCCCTTTGCGATCGTACTGGTCATAATAGTCCAGATTATGCATGAACCAACCCGTACTCTCGTAATAATGCTCGTCAACCATATCGAACACTTTGCTGTTCTCTTTGGCGAATTTCCATCCCTCGATATAGTCGGACGACGGAGAATGGAACGGTCCCACTGTTCCGCATATCTTGATGTTTGGATAGCGTTTTCTAATTTCCTTGCAAATCATAAGACAGCGTTCCTCGAAGGTCGTCGAGATAATGTCCTCGTTACCAATACCTATGTATTTTAAGTTGAAGGGTTCCGGGTGACCAGCATCGGCACGCATGCGTGCCCACTGGTTGGTAGCAGGGTCGCCATTGGCCCACTCGATAAGATTGCAAAGTTCCTCCACGTAGGCAGGCATCTCCTCCATCGGAATACCCCCTTGCTGACCGCCATAGCCGTGGGCGTCTGTACCAGAGTTTTGGCAAGGCACACCAGCGGCAAGTACAGGGAGCGGTTCTGCGCCAATATCCTCGCAGAACTGGAAATACTCGAAGAATCCTAACCCTCGTGTCTGGTGGTAGTTCCAAATGTTAAAGTCTGCCTTTCGGTCATATAACGGTCCTACAGTGTGGTTCCAATGGTAAATGTTATCGATACCATCGCCGTGACTCATACAGCCACCAGGAAAGCGCACAAACTTTGGCTTGAGGTCGGCAATAGCTTGTGCAAGGTCTTTGCGCAAGCCGTTCTTGTGTCCCTTAAAGGTTTCTTGTGGGAAGAGAGAAATCATATCGGCCGCAACAGAGCCTTTCTTCAGCGGCATCACTCTCAACTGCGCCTTCTTACAAGTGAGCGGTAACGTAAGCACAGCTGTGTAGGGGCTCCACTCACTGCCCTGCACTCGTATTTTATTAGAAATGAGTGTATTGCCCGATTCGTCGACCAATGATATGATGACGTCTTTTTTCTTACAATCCATACAACGGGCATAGAATGAGAAGTCATAACTCTTGCCTTGCTCCACAGATATTCCGTCCCATCCTTCGTTTTGTATAGACTGACTGGTGAGAACGACGTAATGAGGATTATTCTTACTCAAAGGCATATCGGTACGGATATCGAGAGCGCCATCTGGCATTGTCCATGACGTAGCAGCATTCCATCCACGATGATCACGGGCCGTATACTCAAAATCACGATTCTGAACCAATTCAGCATAAAGACCTCCGTCGGCGGCATAGCTGATATCCTCAAAGAATACGCCTATCAGCTTATCACTTATTGCTTTCTGCTCTTGGGACACTACGGTCAGCGTGGCATTCACGGGGCGAAGTCCGTTAAAGCGTTTTGCATCGTCCTTCATCGTCTCCGCGTAGAGCCTGCCATCATCCGCCTGTTTCTTATGGAATGCAAGGAGGGCATCCAACTCGGCAGCCTTCAGCGGGAATACCTCTCCAGCATAGCATCGACTGTCAATCTCAACAGTATCATTAAGCAGACTATTCTTGGCAATCATATCGGCCACATGCTCGCCAGCTACCTTGTCAGCGGTGAATGTGCGGAAATCGTTTGAGGCAAGAGTAGACCTATATTGTCCGTCCTTAGTCTTGAAAAACACCATGAACTTCTCCTCCATGGGGTTGTCGCTCTTCACCTTAAACACAACAGGACTCAGTACACCCTGCACCGACATACGTGGATAGTCCTGTGGACGCCAGGTTACTAAGTCTTCGCTATAAGCTGCAGCAAAAGCAGGAGCATAGTCGTTCAACTGCCACACAGCGCGCCATGTACCGTCGTTGGCACGGATGACATAAGGCTGATACATACGCTTTTCACTGCCCCATTTTGAGTAATCACTGGCACACAGCTGTCCGATGTGCCGCCATGTCTGCGTACTGTCGAGCCATGCAGCATGCAAACCGCTCTTCTCGTCAGGAC
This sequence comes from Prevotella sp., assembly GCA_016291595.1. Taxonomy (GTDB): domain Bacteria; phylum Bacteroidota; class Bacteroidia; order Bacteroidales; family Bacteroidaceae; genus Prevotella. Next base: position 25,763 of record JAEEXN010000008.1, on the reverse strand, counting down.
TATAGATAAACACCCGTTTGAGTGTATCGGCTTTAACTACCTGTGTATTAGCCGCCTTACGATTCTTTCGAACCTTAAGCGCAGCATCACTTGGCATTGCGATAAACACTAATGCAAGCAATAGGAAAAACCATGTTCCTAACGGCTCAGCAACCTTCGTATTACACTTCATATAAAACACTTTACTCCTCATATTCACTGGCATTCTCAAGTCCGAAATACTGTCCTTTACGCGTAGCGGGCACACCATATTTCATCCATGCAGGTTCTGGTGCTCCCTTCAGATAGTGGTCGAAGAACTGCTGTAAGCGGATAGTGAGATCTTTCCGGTTACGGCGTTCCTTCAGATTATGCGCCTCATTGTTGTATTGCAGCATCCAAGCTGGTTTCTGCAAACGGCGCAGGCCCATGAACATCTCGATACCCTGATACCAGGGTACGGCACCATCGGCATCGTTGTGCATGATGAGAACAGGTGTCTGCACGTTAGGCAGCGAGAAGAGGCATGAGTTTTTCAAATAAAGATCGAGACCGTCCCACAAGGTCTTGCCTACGCGGCTTTGGGTCTGCTCATACTGAAACTGACGGCTCATGCCACTCTCCCAACGGATTCCACCGTATGCACTTGTCATATTCGACACGGGAGCGCCTGCTCCTGCGGCCTTGAACATGTTCGTACGGGTGATGAGGTAAGCCACCTGATAACCTCCCCACGACTGTCCCTGAATAGCCATGTTATCCTTGTCTATCCACGGATACTTGGTCAACGATTCGGCACCACTGCAGATACAGTTGTAGGCAGCCTCGCCAGGCAGTCCATCCAACGGATAGACAATATCAGGAACGAACACCACATAACCGCGGCTGGTATAGAAAGCCAAGTTCACCGTTGACCATGACGGCTGAGGTGTGACATAGCTGTAGAGACTCTCGGAACGCTTTTCGTAGAAGTAAATCATCACAGGATACTTCTTCGTTTCGTCGAAGTCCTCGGGCTTGTAAAGAATTCCATCAAGTTTGGTGCCGTCATAGGCTGTCCAGTGATACAACTCGGCAGTTCCCCAGTTGTAGTCTTTCTGCTGTGGGTTGATAGCACTCAGCTTCTGTTCTTTGCCTCCCAACACATTGGTGGTATAGATGTCCATAGGATTTTCGAAGTTACCTTTCAGATACACATACACGGGAGCTTTCTCTGCCTTCATCAGTTTGTCGTACGTCCAACCTCCCAATGCCAACTGTCGTGGTGCGGCAACTTTGGAAGCGTTGACAGTTGCATAGCCGTTCATCTTTGTCGTCTTGTCGAAAATAGTCAACAGCATGGTCTCTTTCGGTTCGATGTAACGGGCGCCATCATCGTGTTTCGTGTTCAGATAACGATAAGTATAATTGTTCTTACGACCGTCGCCAGCAGTCAGGCAAACGGGTTTTCCACCTTTGGCGGGCACTTTCCAAATGTCATATCGGTCATAAATAAACAAATAGTCGTCTCCCTGACTCCAACCTGCCAGTCCATAGGGTGACTTCAACATTGGATGGTCGTCTTCCTCGTCCCAGAAATTAACGCCGGCAGCAGATGTGACGTCACGAACATTGCCATCTACCACGTCATAGACAAACCACTGCTGACGATTCATGTCGTACCATGCAACGTACTTTCCGCCAGGCGAAGGTGTGACACGATTCACTACACCTTCAAAAATCTGCTTACGACTGCCTGTAGCAAGATCAACGAGCGACACTTTCTGAACGTTGTTAGTGTTCCATTGCGTCTCAACAACCGTCTCTGTCGCATCTGTCGAAATAGCATAGGAGGCATCGCCACGGTCTACGGTGCGTATACGGTCATACTTAGAGGTAGAAAGGGGAATCAATTGGTGGCGGTCCTTGTCGAAAACGGCCAGATGCGTCTGCTTTAGGTCAGTCTGCAGGTTGGAGCGCATCATCGGCGGAATCTCGGGTGCATTCCAGTTCCAGATATCCAGTCCAGCTGTCTCGAAAGGCACCAGAGTCGTGTCTTTCGGGGCCATGTACTTCGCTACACCAGCGAAAATACGCTGTCCGTTATGGCTGAAGTAAGGCGAGCTATTCTCATTCAGTCCCCAGCCCTTTGGCAGGTTCTTCAAGTCGTTCATAGAAATAAGCCGCTCGGAGTTGCCATTGTCGGTGCGCATATAGTACATCTCACAGTGCTTGCTACCAGACGAAAGGGTATCATTGGAGACTAACCAAAGCATTTGTGATCCATCCTCATCGAACGAGGGAAGTGAATAGAAACGATCCTTGCAGCCCAGCACCTTCGCCTTGCGTAACCCTACATCGAAGAGTCCAACAGTCATGCTATCCTTTTTCTCCTTTGTCAAATAAGCCAGCCGACGGCCGTATTTATCCCACTGATAGCTGCTCACATGGCGCAGCGTGTCGGTATCACCCGTTGCCAACTGCCGTATAAACAAAGGACGGCCGACATCCTTATTAGTACGCTCTTTCTTTGGAATGAACGTAGTATCGGATGTCAGCCATGCTACAGTAGCATTGGCCTTGTTACCCATTTTAAAAGAGGTGACTGCCGCTATTTTTGTCACACCACCTGTTGCAAGACGAATTAATGCCAGCGTATCTTTAGGCATCTTATCTTCTTTCCACTTTTTAATCTTAGCCTGACGGGTGTCTTTGAATAAAGGCTTGATGATGCAAACCGCCCACTGCTCGTCGGGCGTAATACGGAGCTGGGCACCTCGTTCTATCACAATGTCACTGCCCTTGCGGGGATGGATGATAAGTTTTCCGTCTCCTTCCTGCGGGGTTACCTGATAGGCGACATAGGTTCCGTTGGCGGAGACCTGAGAGGCTGTAACACTCTGCCAACTGTCGTAGACGCTGTGGTCTAGGGGCTTCTTCTGTGCATGTACAGCAATGGATGTAAACAGAGCAGTAATAATTAATAGCTTTCTCATAAACAAACTGTTTTATTTTGGTGTAAAGTTACAAAAAAATAATATAAATAGCAACTGTTTCCCTTATTTTTTTATATTCTACTACAATTCGAAAAAAATAAAAGAATGAATCAGAAACACATCCAACGTACTCAATTGTATGCCGACTATTTCCACAAAACTGCAATTAACTTAAATAAAATAATAAAGAAAGGAAATGGGGCAATCAACAGAAATGGGGTTTACAACGGATGATGTGTAAGGAAGTACAAAAGGTGCAAGCACGAAAAAATCCCCGTCAGGACTGACAGGGATTCTATAATCAGAGGAAAACTGTTTACAGTTTTTCGATGATTTCCTTACCGGCTTTAATTGCCTCCATGTTCAGTGGAATCAAAGCATGGTGACGCTCAGGAAGTGTCTTGTAGAGTGCTTTCTCAACACCACCCTCTCCTACTACCGGGCATACCTTAAGCATGGCACCGAGGACAATCATATTGAAGATTTTCGCATTCTTCATCTCTACAGCTTTCTGCATAGCGTCAATACGATATATCTCAATATCAGTACGTGTGGGAGGATTAATGATACCGTTGCTGTCGTAGATGAGGATTCCGCCCGGTTTCAGCTTTGGCTCAAACTTCTCGAGTGAGGGTTGGTTGAGCACAATGGCCACATCATACTTACTAAGAATAGGTGACGAAATGCGGCTATCGCTGACTATGACGGTCACGTTGGCAGTACCACCACGCTGCTCAGGTCCATAGGCAGGCATCCAAGTCACTTCCTTATCTTCCATCAGTCCCGAATAAGCCAGAATCTTACCCATCGAGAGTACGCCCTGACCACCGAAACCTGAAATAATTATCTCTTTTTTCATTGCGTTTCTGAATTAAAGGTTCGTTGTATCTTTGAGGTCTCCTTTGGGATAGAAGGGTATCATATTCTCCTTCATCCAATCATAGGCTTTCACAGGTGAAAGTTTCCAACCGCTGTTACATGTAGAAACAAACTCCACAAGCGATGATCCCTTGCCTTCCATTGATGCCTGAAAAGCCTTACGTATGGCTTTCTTAGCTTTGAGGATGCTGCCGACACTCTCCACCGACTGGCGTGTAACGTAGCAAGTACCTTCCAATCCTGCTGCTATATCAGCAATCTTCAGGGGATAACCATGCAGTTTGGGATCACGACCATAAGGACACGTAGAAGTCTTCTGACCAATGAGAGTTGTGGGGGCCATCTGTCCACCAGTCATACCATAGATGGCATTGTTGACAAAGATGATGACAATATTCTCACCACGGTTCAAGGCATGGATAGTCTCACAAGTACCGATACAGGCAAGGTCTCCATCTCCCTGATAGGTAAACACAAGACGGTCGGGCCATACACGCTTGATGCCGGTAGCTATTGCAGGTGCACGGCCGTGAGCAGCTTCTTGCCAGTCAATATCGATATAGTTGTAAGCGAACACAGCGCATCCCACAGGACTCACGCCAATGGCCTTCTCGGTCAGGCCCATCTCTTCGATAACCTCAGCCACAAGTTTATGAACCACACCATGCGAACAGCCGGGGCAGTAGTGCATGTTGTTGTCGTTTAACAAAGTCGGCTTCTTATATACCAGATTCTCTGGTGCAATAATTTTGTTCTCTTCCATAGCCTTACATCAATTTAGTTTTCAATGCTTCAACAATCTCTTCGGGATCAGGAACGATACCACCCAAACGACCGAACTGCTCCACAGGCACAGCACCGTTGATAGCCAAACGCACATCCTGTACCATTTGACCGGCGTTAATCTCGGCCACAAGCACGCCCTTCTTGCCCTTTGCCATATTAGCTATTTCCTTCGTGGGGAACGGCCATAAGGTGATGGGGCGGAACAAGCCCACCTTGATACCTTGCTCACGAGCCAACTCTATCGACTTCTCTGCTATACGAGCAGCTGAACCAAATGCCACAATCATATATTCAGCATCGTCCATCTGCTGCATCTCATAACGCACTTCATTGGCTTTAATCTCTGCATATTTCTCCTGTAAGTGCAAATTGCGCTGTTCCATAACTTCAGGCTTCAGCTCAAGCGAGGTGACAATGGTACGCTCTTTCTTGTACTTCTTGTTGAAACCTGTAGATGCCCATGGACATTCACGCTCAATTTCCTCGTCACTACGGCGTGGTTTAAACGGAGGCAGAACCACCTTTTCCATCATCTGGCCAATCACACCATCAGAAAGAATCATAGCAGGATTACGATACTTGAAGGCAAGTTCAAAAGCCAAATCAACAAAATCTGCCATTTCCTGTACACTGGCAGGAGCAAGACAGATGACTTGATAGTCACCGTTTCCACCACCACGGGTTGCCTGGAAATAGTCACCTTGTGATGGCTGAATAGTACCCAGACCAGGACCGCCACGCTGAACATTGACAAAGACACCAGGAAGCTCAGCACCTGCCATATAGGTGATACCCTCTTGCATCAGGGCAACACCTGGACTCGACGAAGAAGTCATGGCACGCTTACCTGCACCGGCAGCACCATATACCATATAGATACTTGCAAGCTCACTCTCAGCCTGCACCACCTGCATACCGGTGGTTTCCCAAGGTTTTAATTCGGCAAGCGTTTCAATCACCTCACTCTGTGGGGTAATGGGATAGCCAAAGTATCCATCAACGCCACAACGGATGGCAGCGCGAGCAATAGCCTCGTTGCCTTTCATCAATACAACTTCTCTTTCTTCTGCCATAGCGTTATTCCTCCATTCGTTTACGGTAAACAGTAATACATCCGTCTGGGCATACGATGCCGCACGATGCGCAGCCTACGCATGACTCCATTTTCACAGCCTCCACATAGGGATAGCCATGTACATTAACTTTGCCAGACAAAGCAATGACCTTCTGCGGGCAGGCTACCACGCAGAGCGAGCATCCTTTGCATCGGGCTGTGTCAATGACAATTGCTCCTTTTAATTTTGCCATAACGTTTTTGTTTTTGTAATCATACATTGTCCTCCGGCACAAAACCAACTCAGATTACGGGTTATACATGTCTTTACAATAGTAATTAAATATATTAACAAGCATTTCTCGTGCCTCCACCGCCGGACTCTCAGGGTCGAGAGCTATCGCCGCCTGATAGTTGTTAAGTGCAAGCTGAAAATTTCCTTCCTTACGATATTTGTTACCTAACTCAAAATATTCTTGTGCTGTCATCGGTCATTTTCCATTAAAGGTAAAACTCTTTCTTTCCAGCGGCAAGCGTATTCTTCATTAACGAGCAGATAGTCATAGGACCTACCCCACCGGGAACAGGTGTGATGAACGAGCACTTTGGAGCCACCTCATCGAACTTAACATCGCCATTGAGTCGAAAACCGCTTTTCCGAGTAGCATCGGGTACACGGGTTGTACCCACGTCAATGACCACAGCCCCTTCTTTGACCATGTCGGCTGTAACGAAATTGGGTTGTCCGATAGCTGCAATGATGATGTCAGCTTGACGGCATTCCTCTTTCAGCGTCTTAGAACGCGAATGGCACACGGTGACCGTGGCATCGCCAAACTGTTTCTGCATCATCAACTGCGCCATAGGTTTACCAACAATATTACTACGGCCAAGTATTACGCATTTCTTACCACTGGTCTCGATACCATAACGCTGCAGCAAGGTGATGATGCCGAGAGGTGTAGCAGAGATGAAACACGGCAGGCCAATAGCCATACGTCCCACATTAATGGGATGAAAACCGTCGACATCCTTACGGTAGTCGATTGCCTCGATAACCTTCTGCTCATCGATATGTTTGGGTAAAGGCAACTGAACTATAAATCCGTCGACATCGCTGTCGTCATTCAGCTGCTTCACACATGCCAGAAGTTCGTCCTCGGTGATGTTGTCCTCAAAGCGAATCAAGGTTGACTTAAATCCACAGGCTTCACACGCAAGAACCTTGTTCTTCACATAGGTCTCACTACCACCATCATGACCAACAAGCACTGCAGCCAGATGAGGCTGCTTTCCACCATTGGCGATGATCTTCCTTACTTCGTCTGCAATCTCAGCCTTGATAGCTGTTGCAGTTGCTTTTCCGTCTATTAGTTGCATCTTATGTTTTCTTGTTTGCTGCCATTCTTTGTGGAACTCAGGATAATGGGAGTTCCATGGGGAACGAACACTATAGTTTCGGCATGCGCGGCATGCCTTTCATCATGCCAGCCATCTTACCCATACCACTTCCCGTCACCATCTTCATCATCTTACGCGTTTGGTCGAACTGCTTGATTAGACGGTTCACTTCCTGAATGTTTGTTCCGCTGCCCTTAGCAATACGCTGACGGCGGCTGCTATTCAGAATCTCCGGGTGTGAGCGCTCCTTCGGGGTCATGCTCCTGATGATTGCCTCGATACCCTTGAAGGCGTTGTCGTCAATGTCAATATCCTTGATGGCCTTTCCCACACCGGGAATCATCGAGGCTAGGTCTTTCAGATTACCCATCTTTTTAATTTGGTTAATCTGATTGAGGAAATCATTGAAGTCGAATTGGTTCTTCTGAATTTTCTTCTGCAGGCGGCGTGCCTCTTCCTCATCGTACTGCTCCTGAGCACGCTCCACAAGGCTGACGATATCGCCCATTCCCAAGATGCGGTCAGCCATGCGTGAAGGATGGAACACATCAATAGCTTCCATCTTTTCGCCTGTTCCCACAAATTTAATAGGTTTGGTAACCACAGTGCGAATAGACAAGGCTGCACCGCCACGGGTATCACCGTCGAGTTTTGTGAGCACTACTCCGTCAAAGTCAAGGCGATCATTAAATTCCTTGGCTGTATTTACAGCATCCTGACCAGTCATCGAGTCAACCACAAACAAGGTCTCGTCGGGCTGCACGGCATTCTTCAGCGACTCAATCTCATTCATCATCTCCTCATCGATAGCCAGACGACCAGCAGTATCGATGATGACAACATCATTGCCCTTCGCTTTTGCTTCAGCAATAGCATGCTGGGCAATCTCTATAACATTTTTGTTCTCGTCCTCGCTGTAGACAGGTACTCCAATCTGCTCAGCCACAACTTTCAACTGGTGGATAGCTGCCGGACGGTAGACGTCACACGCCACAAGTAGCGGCTTTTTATGCTGCTTCTGTTTAAGCATATTGGCGAGTTTACCACTAAAAGTGGTCTTACCAGAACCTTGTAATCCAGACATAAGGATAATGGCCGGCCTGGATTTAAGGTCAAGAGAAGCTGCCTCACCCCCCATCAGCACTGCCAACTCGTCGTGAACAAGCTTCACCATCAACTGACCAGGCTTTACGGCATTGAGCACATTCATGCCCAAAGCCTTTTGCTTAACAGTATCGGTAAAGGTCTTGGCCACCTTATAGTTAACATCAGCATCGAGCAGAGCTCGACGAACATCTTTTAAGGTTTCGGCAATATTGATTTCGGTGATTTTTCCTTCACCTTTCAGAATCTTGAATGATCTTTCTAGTCTGTCACTAAGATTTTCAAACATAATCTATTATCGTATTCTTTGTATTTATTCAATATTTATGCAATCTTATAAAAATAAGCTATGCAAAGGTAAGAAAAATTTTTTATTCCACACACCACAAACCGTCTATTTTTAGAATTTTAATGAATAAAAACAGATGGAACACCTCTCAACAGTTATTATATTATGTGTCTATCAAAGTCTCATAGGGTTACGAACAACCCATTTGATCTTTCCTGCCTTAAGCATACCCGTGAACTACCTGCTATAGAAACTTTCATCTGAATCCCTGCTAAACGCCTTAATGACAGTGCTATAAGAGACTCCCTAGCTTTAATACCTTTATATGCTTTCCGCTGAATTCGATGACTCCTTCCTTTTTCAAATCGTTCAGGCATCGCTGGAGAGAGTATTTCTGAATGCCAAAACCATCAGCCATATCCTGTCTAGACATTGTCAGCATCAAATCGGCAGATCCTTGTCTACGCATTTCGCCTTGCAGAAAGAAACATACGCGTTCCCTGACATTCATGGCCAACATGCTCACTTGCTTAGTCAGATGGGCTACAATGTTTGAGAGCACATTAATGAAGTTCATATACAACCTAGGCTCGATGCTGAAAAGAGCCTCCATATCATCGGGCATCAGACGTAGCACATGAGTTTCCGCAATTGCCTCCACTGTAACGGGATAAGTATTGTCTTTCGCATACAAGAAAGCAGGTGCCAACATATTGCCAGAATGATGAAGGGTCATGCGAACCGAACGTCCTGAAGGACTGGTAATCTTTGCCATCATCTCACCCTTTATAACAATATCTATATGCAAACATACATCACCAGCAATGGCAAACAGCTCACCTTTGGCATAACGAAGAATGCGATATCTCACTGCATGCATAAGACTCATCACTTCTTCACGCCTGATACCTTTAAACAACGGACAATTCATCAATCCATCCAATGTGTCTATATCCATAACAAAAGTTCTTTTGATGCAAATGTATGGATAAAACACCTGAAAATACAAAAATTAACAATTATTATACGCTAATAGTAACATTTGTTACCACTACTTATCCACATAAATAGGTATTTTTGCGTTCAGAAAATATAATTATTACAAACTGCACGAAAAAACATTTTGCTATAGAGATGAAAGCGTTACAAAAGATTATAGATATTTTCTCATACAAGCAGAAAGTTTTTCTGATTGTGTGCGCAGGTATCGTAGTAGGATTAGGGGCTCTCTTCCTATATTTACTACGTGCGCACTCCTATATCGCTGACGACCCATCAGCTTGTGTGAACTGTCATATCATGACTCCTTATTACGCGTCGTGGTCACATTCCTCTCATGGGCGCGACGCTACGTGCAATGACTGCCACGTACCCCATCAGAATCTTGCCATGAAATATGGCTTCAAGGCTATGGACGGAATGAAACACGTGGCCTATTTCGTAACGAACTCAGAGCGGCAGAGCATTATGGCTGAAGACATGAGTGCCTCTGTCATCATGGACAATTGTATTCGTTGCCACACACAGTTAAATCAGGAATTTGTGAAGACGGGCCGCTTGGGATTCATGAAAGCGAAGCGCGGTGAGGGGAAAGCCTGTTGGGACTGTCATCGAAACGTTCCCCATGGAGGTATGAATTCACTCTCATCGACCCCGAATGCGGAAGGTGTCACGCCTCTACCCTCTAGTCCGGTTCCCGAGTGGTTGCAGAAACTGATGAAAGAATAATCAATTTAATAGCATTGACCAAAAAGAAAAAAATAAAAACAAGAATATTATGGCAAAACAACTGAAGAAATGGCAAGGATGGACATTGTTCGGAGGAGCAATGGTCGTCGTATTTCTGCTGGGATTACTCGTTTCATCACTTATGGAGCGCCGTGCAGAAGTAGCAAGTGTGTTTAACAACAAACGCACGCAATTCACAGATTCAATTATCGCCCAAAACGAGAAATTCAAGGCTGATTATCCGCGTGAATACGAGACGTGGACAATGACAGAGGACACCACCTTCAAGTCGAAGTACAACAGCTCGCAGGAAGTTGATGTGCTCGAGGCCCGTCCCGAGATGGTTGTACTGTGGGCAGGATATGCTTTCTCACGCCACTACAACACACCACGGGGACACAAACACGCCCTTGAGGACATGCGCAAGATCCTGCGTACGGGAAATCCAGGTATCACAATTGGTGCAGACTCTATTGCTGCAGATATGCAGCCAGCCACCTGCTGGACTTGTAAAGGTCCCGATGTTCCTCGAATGATGCGTGAACTAAGCGACAGTAAGTCTGTTTTCGATCCCGCGAATTTCTATGCCAAGAAGTGGAGCGAACTTGGTGCTGAAGAGGTGAACACCATTGGTTGTTCAGACTGTCACGATGCACGCACGATGGATCTACGTCCTGCACGTCCTGCAATTTACGAGGCTTTTGCCCGTGTAGGTAAGGATTTGAAGAAGTCCAGCCATCAGGAGATGCGCTCATTGGTTTGTGCACAGTGCCACGTCGAATACTATTTCATTAAACCCGATGACCCCAAGAATCCAGGCAAGGCTAACTACCTCGTTTTCCCACAACATTATGGTCTTACTTGTGAGGCCGCAGAAAAATGGTTTGACGAGATTGGGTTCTACGACTATATCCATCCACTGTCAAAGACGAAGGTGTTGAAGGCCCAACATCCAGGTTGGGAGATGTCGCAGCAGGGTATTCACGCTCAGCGTGGCGTTTCGTGTGCCGACTGTCATATGCCTTACAAGAGCGAAGGTGGTGTAAAATACTCCGACCACCATATTATGTCACCGTTAGCAAACATCGATCGAACTTGCCAGACCTGTCACCGTCAGGATGCTGAGGTACTCCGTCAGAATGTCTACGACCGTCAGGAGAAATGTAATGAGGTTCGTGATCGTGCCGAACAGGAGTTGGCACGTGCTCATTTCGAGGCGAAGTTCATCATTGACAGGGGGGCTACAGAGAATGAGATGGCTCCTATTCAGGCATTGCTTCGCAAAAGCCAGTGGCGCTGGGACTATGCGATTGCTTCTCACGGAGCGACCTTCCACGCTCCTCAGGAGGTAATTCGCCTGCTTTCTCATTCTGTAGACTTCGCCCAACAGGCTCGTCTGCTCATCGCTCGCATTGCTGCCAAACATGGACATATGGGTGAGATTCCTGTCCCCGACTACTCTACCAAGGCTAAGGCCCAAGCTGCTATTGGTCTCGACATGAAGACATTAAAAGAAAACAAACAGCGTTTCCTTCAGGAGATTGAGCCCAAATGGTTAGAAGAGGCCAAAAAGAAAGGCAAACTGATTGATATCTAAATGAGGAGAATTAGAAAAGGCAGGTTTTTCAAGACCTGCTCTTTTTTAATATGTTTTTTTGCTTATCTTTGCAAACAGAAAAACAGTTGATTATAAATGATGTGGAATAAGCCCTGGACTATGAAAGAAGGATTCCTTATCGGAGGAGGCCTTATCATTGCCGGACTGGCGCTTGAGATGAGTGTCGGTCCTGTGGTTTGGGATGCGTTTGCATGGCCTGTCAACGGGATTGTATTGGCTGGTTTTATGGTGATGCTAACAGTGATGGTCTACTTGCGTAGGAAAGTATATGCCTTCCAATGGATGTCGACGTATCAGGCTGCCATCCCAGCGATGGTGTATGCCGTGGTGATGACCATTATTATGGGGCTGATGCGACAGCAGGTAAACGGCACTTGGCTGAACAATATGCTGTCGTTCTGGCCGTTCGTACTTATCTATGTGTATATAACTGTCATCCTTGGGCTTGTCATCCACCGAAGATTACGAAAAATGTTCAGAAGCGGAGGGTCAATGAAACACGACATCCCCTTTATACTGAACCACCTGGGTCTCTTTATAGCCCTCACCACTGCCACGCTGGGTAATGCCGATATGCAACGGGTAAAAATGATTACTGCTGTCGGCGAGCCTGAATGGCGGGCGCTGACTCAGCAAGGATCCGTCAAGGAGATGCCCATAGCCATCGAGCTGAAGAAGTTTATTATGGAGACCTACGACGACGGTTCGCCTAAACGCTTCGCCTCAGAGATTCAGATTCTGACCAAGACGGGCAAGAATATCGAGACCATCGTGGATGTGAACAAGCCCTACGAGGTGGACGGCTGGAAGATTTACCAGTACGGATACGACACTAATATGGGCGCCAAAAGCACTATTTCGATATTGGAACTTGTCAGTGATCCGTGGCTACCGCTGGTATATGCAGGTATCTATATGATGTTAGGCGGCGCGGTATGTTTGTTTGTTTTAGGAGGAAAGAGAAGTAGTTGAGAGATAAGATTTGAGCTATGATTACATGGGAACAATTCATATATTTTGCTATTGCATCGGTGTTGCTCTGGGTAACAGGAGCATGGGCATCGTGGAAGGATAAGAGGGCGATTGCCTATATAACAACCGTCGCCGGTCTTCTGGTTTTCTTTGCATTTATCGTTTCGATATGGATTTCGTTTGAACGTCCTCCTCTTCGTACAATGGGCGAGACACGTCTTTGGTATTCATTCTTCCTGCCTTTGGCCGGTCTGATTGTGTATTTGCGGTGGAAGTATAAATGGATTCTGTCGTTTTCGACAATTCTTGCAGTCGTTTTCATCTGTGTCAACCTCTTCAAGCCCGAGATTCATTCTAAAACACTGATGCCTGCCCTGCAAAGTCCATGGTTTGCGCCGCATGTCATCGTTTATATGTTTGCCTATGCAGTGTTGGGTGCGGCTGTAGTGATGGCCATCTATCTGCTCTTTTTCAAGAAAACAGACTTTGCCGATGAGGAATTCGACATTACCGATAACCTAGTGTACGTCGGATTGGCGTTCCTTACTATCGGCATGCTCTTCGGCGCACTTTGGGCTAAGGAAGCTTGGGGGCACTACTGGTCATGGGACCCAAAAGAAACCTGGGCGGCAATCACTTGGCTGGCATATCTTGTTTATGTACACTACCGCCAGTTGCCCAAGCACAACAAAAAAGTCTCACTCTGGATACTCATCATTGCCTTTGTCCTACTCCAGATGTGCTGGTGGGGAATCAATTACCTGCCTTCCGCAAAGGGTTCCAGTGTACACACTTATAGCGTTGGCTAGATCTTCTTGCCACACGTTTGCTATCTTTATTGTCTTTGCTTTTACACTATGGTGGCCCATCTCACCGTAGTCGTTTCCGAGTGACTACATTTTATAAATAATGGGGAAACTATATTCAATTGGCATCGTATGACCGCTGATAGTAAAATTAAAACGAGTTTTTCTTTTGTTTTGCGCTCAACTTTTTGTATCTTTGCAAAAGGAAATCCTTCACCATTTCCATCTTGGTAGAAGGTTTTCAAAAGCGCTGATTAACACTTTTCTAATTCTATCACTGGAGTGAAAGGATCCTATCACTGGAGTGAGAGAAAGCTATCGCTGGAGTGATAGGATCCTTTCACTCCAGTGATAGTCTGCAATTTTGTGCCTGATGGTACCCTAAACAATAGCTGATTGTACCGTAAAACATAGCCAGATAAACCACAAAACATGCCTAATGGTACTTGAAACAAGTCCAACGAGTACTCTCAAATCTTTGTTAAGGGTCTGTTCTCTTTCTCGAAAAAGCCCAAATGATTATCTTGTCATCAATTCACTTAATTAGCGATTAATTGAATTGCAATTGATTCGAATACCGGTATAATAGAAAGATTCATAAACGACCTTTATTGAAAAAAGAATAAAAAATTCCTTTTTCGATGCAAGGTTTTCAGAACTCTATTGTTTCAAAAGTAAAGACGAAACAATCATGGTAAGAATAAAAACTATTTTTCTCGCATTCAGCATGGTCTTCCTCATTCTGTCGACAGCCTTAGGTCAGGTGAAGACAAGCATAAGAGCAGGTATCGGGGTTGCTGGATATAGTGGAACTAACACGGATAACAGGTTTTCTTATAAAATGGGTGCAGGTTTGGACATTCCATTGTTGCAGCATTTCTCGTTACAGCCAGCGTTCTACTTTGCCTCAAAAGGGGCCAACTTTAAAGGCTATTATGGCAGCGAACAGATTATGGAATCTGATTATATGCAAAAACTCAACTATTTAGAACTTCCTGTTATGATGGCCTTCAAGGTTGACTTGAAAAACGATATCACACTGATTGTTAAAGGGGGAGGCTATGCTGCATGGGGATTGAACGGTAAGACAACGATGGAGATCATTAATACCGACCACAAAGAGACGTTCCGCGAGAATCATTTTGCGGAAGCTTGTAAGATGAACTGTATAGCTTATAATACACATAACAACCTCATGACTTTCCCCAAATACGAACGACTAGACCTTGGACTAACCGCTGGACTGGAATTACAAATCAAACACCTCCTCGTCGGTGGGGAGATGAGTTTCGGACTACGTCCCTTCTGTCACAATAGCTTCACAAACTCAACGCTCGATGATGCGCTATTGGAAATACTCACCTTGGGCGCTCACGGTCATCCCAAAAACTACACTTTTAATCTCACTCTTGGCTATGAGTTCTGAAATCAAACCTGAATCTCGCTATGAGCGGCAAATGGTCGCTATAGCCGTAATTGTATTTGAAACCCTTATAGTTGCGCTTGGGTTGTACGCCGCCATATTTTTCATCATCCTCTAACAAAAAAGGCTGGTCGTTGATGCGGCAATCTAAAAGCCATGCTGCCATTGACTGACTGACTAATATATGGTCAAGGCTCCCCCACTCGCCTTGATAACGGTATGTACCCTTAGCTCCGTGTGTTCCTTTGGCATCTCTTGAAATATCGGTCATCCCATGATTCTCAATCCGTTCAATTGATGCATTATTAGAATAATCATTAAAATCGCCCGCCATAACTATCTTCGCATGAGGAGAAAAATGACGAATAGAGTCTACGGCAGCACATAACCTTTCAGCTACCGCCAGACGATAAGGCCGTGAAGAACGTTCTCCACCATAACGGCTGGGAGCATGAACAACAAACACATGAAGGGTGTCACCGGTTATGATTTGGCCTGATGCATATAGAATATCACGAGTAGGGCCACGGTCTCCCACAGGATTGATGCGCAATGAATGATGATTCAGCAACGCAAACGAGAAAGGAGAGTACAAAAGGGCGACGTCGACACCTCGCTCATCAGGCGAATCAGTCATCACATACTCATAACGGGCTTTTCGCAAAAGCGACCTCTTTGTCAAACTGTGAAGAACAGAGTCGTTCTCAACCTCGCATAGCGCTACCAAATCAGGCACTTGCCAACCATCCTCCTGCTCACCACAAGAGATAATCTCCTGTCCTATACTGTTCAGCTTTTTCCAGTATTTCCAACTGTCCCAATGCCTTAGGGCATCAGGCAGATACTCATAGTCGTTTTTCAGCGAGTCGTGCTGATAGTCGAACAGATTCTCGCAATTCAATTCGACAATAGTAAAGATGCTGACCAGTAGAACAGAAAATGACATCATAGTTGTTTTTTCTTTGATAAATAAGCTCGGTGCAAATATACGAAAAATTGTCTGTTTTCAATCGTCAATTATCATTTTATTTGTACCTTTGCAAGCAGAACAAACGGACGAAACCATATGGCTCCATCGATAGAACACCATCCGCTCAAACCTTTTCTTCCTGCTCATGCACGAATACTCATGCTGGGAAGTTTCCCTCCATCCCGCAAACGGTGGTGCATGGATTTTTTCTATCCGAATTACATCAACGACATGTGGAGAATTTGGGGACTGATAAGCTTTAACGACAAGAACTATTTCGTGGATGAGGAGAACAAATGCTTCCGCCGCGAACATATTATAAGGTTTCTCGAGCAAGAAGGTATTGCTCTCTATGATACGGCTACTGCCGTAATCCGTACTACCAATACAGCCAGCGACAAAGACTTGCAAGTTGTGGAACAGACAGATGTGGCCGCATTGTTGCGTCAATTACCTGATTGTAAGGCTGTTGTAACAACAGGGCAAAAGGCCACAGACCTTTTATCTGAGCTTTTTAGCATTACCAAACAACCCAAAGTAGGTGGTTTCGTTGAATTCACTTTTGAGACAAGAACCATGCGGCTCTACCGCATGCCCAGCAGCTCACGCGCCTATCCCATGAAGTTGGAACGTAAGGCTGAGTTTTACCGTGCACTCATACAATAAAACTGTTTGCGTAACGTTTCAACTAAAAAGACAAAAGACATGAAACGGCTTTATACTACTCTCATATTGCTTGCCTTCACGCTCTGCGGAATGGCACAGTACCAAAAAGGTGACACGTTTATTTACCCACGTATTGGTTTTGCGATTTCAAACCATACCAATAACAGCCTTTATTACGCGACGGATAGTAAGCCCGTTGACTCCAGGCCAAAGGCAGGATTTACAGCCGGTGTTGAGGGAGAGCGTTTCCTGAGTAATCCCCTCAGTCTGTCAGTGGGATTGTTTTATGCCAATCAAGGATTCAAGTATCCTGATTTCGGAACAGAAGACACAGAAGCCAAAACCTTCTGGAATGCCGAGAAACAGAAAACAACCATGCATTATCTGCAAATACCGATAATGGCAAATCTCTATGTGGCAGACGGTTTAGCCATCAAGGCTGGCGTGGAAATGGGTTACCTGCTTCAAGCAAAAACCAATGGCCGCATGACT
The DNA here is from genome assembly GCA_016291595.1 of Prevotella sp. GTDB lineage: Bacteria > Bacteroidota > Bacteroidia > Bacteroidales > Bacteroidaceae > Prevotella. The sequence goes on along the minus strand of JAEEXN010000008.1, from coordinate 8,621 downwards.
GAGGGTATTATCGACAGCGAAAATATGTTTGTAGTACAAAAAACCGAAGAAATATCGCAGAAATGCACCGACGCCTATCGTAATATCGACTTCTCCATTCCCATTGGAGCTTCGTACGAGTATATGGGATTTGTGCTCGATTTGAGATATCATTTTGGACTGACAAACATATCAAAGCATCTCGACAAAACCCGGAACAGTGTGTTAACCTTCACGCTGGGTTATCAGTTCGAAATATAACAAAAGGATAAAGCAGCTTTAATTCTTAAAGGAACAGACGTATCGATTCGTTCCGATAACAAGAAAAAAGAAGGAACATGCGTGTCCCTTCTTTCTTTTTAACCTTATTTACAATAGGATTTATTTGTTTTTGAAGAACTCACTCTGTTGCTGAATCAGTTCCTTGTCGTCAAAATAGTCAATACGCATAGCGTGACGCACCTCACTCATGGTCTGGACTGCCACCTCGCGGGCTTGCTCTGTACCCTTGCGCAAAATATTATAGATTTCCGGAATGTCCTGCTCGAACTCGTGACGACGCTCACGCATAGGCTCAAGGATTCTGTTGAGCACCTGATTCAGGAACTTCTTGCACTTCATATCGCCCAAGCCACCACGCTGATAGTGCTCTTTCAACTCGTCGAGATTCTGATAATCAGGCCAGAATTCGGCAAAATCAGCATCTGTTGAAAAAGCATCAAGATAAGTGAACACAGCATTTCCCTCCACATGACCGGGGTCATTCAAATTGACATGAGTAGGATCGGTGTACATGGAGCGTACTTTCTGCCAAACCTCGTCAGCAGAATCACTCAGATAAATACAGTTACCGAGCGATTTTGACATTTTCTCCTTACCGTCTGTTCCAGGCAGGCGACGTGCCGTCTGATTCTCCGGCAGCATGATGTTCGGCTCGACAAGCACTTCGGCATAGGTGCTGTTGAAGCGGCGCACAAGCTCGCGCGTCACCTCCAGCATCGGCTCCTGGTCTTCGCCTGCAGGCACGGTGGTAGCCTTGAAGAGCGTAATGTCGGCAGCCTGGCTGACAGGGTAGCAGAAAAAGCCCAACGGAATATTAGCCTCGAAGTTGCGCATCTTGATTTCCGTCTTCACGGTGGGGTTGCGCTGCACGCGGCTCACGGTGATAAGATTCATCAGGTAGGTAGTCAGCTCGGCCAGTTCGGGTATCATGCTCTGAATGAAGAGCACGCAACGCTCTGGGTCCAGACCGGCTGCCAAATAGTCGAGTGCCACATTAATAATATTCTGTCGGATTTTCTCAGGGTTTTCAGCATTGTCTGTCAGCGCCTGAACGTCGGCCATAAACACAAACATGCGGTCGTAGTCGCCTGCGTTCTGCAGTTCCACACGGCGGCGGAGCGAGCCAACGTAATGGCCCAGATGGAGCTTACCTGTTGGGCGGTCGCCTGTCAATATTACTTTTCCCATATTTCTTTTCTTATTGATTTCTGTAATTTGGTGTGCAAAATTACGATTTTTCTTCCACAATCTGCCTATATTCTGAGGAAAAATACTATTTTTGCACGAATTAAGTTTGAATTATGATTGGAACTATAGTCAACACAACAACTATTATTGTTGGAACCATTGCCGGTACTCTGCTCCATAGAGGCATCAAAGAGAAATACAAGGTTACTCTTTACGACGGACTGGGGCTGGCCAGTCTGGCCATTGGCCTGAACGCGACCATTACCAATTTCCCGAAAAGCGAGTATCCGGTATTGTTCATCATATCGCTTGCCTTAGGCGGTATCATCGGAACCAGACTGGACATCAACGGACGATTCCACCGTTTGGTAGATCGCAAGCAAAAGAAACAGACTACCGACAACAAAGAAAGACATAGAGGTTCGCTGGCTGACGGTCTGGCAACAGCTACCCTGCTCTACTGCATCGGGCCGCTCTCGATGCTCGGTCCTGTTATCAGCGCGCTGAAAGGCGACCATACTTTTCTCTTCACCAATGCGACACTCGACTTCGTCACTTCTACGATATTCGCCTCAACCTACGGAATAGGAATGATTCTGGCTGCTCCCGTGTTGTTTTGCTGGCAGGGAATGTTCTACATGATTGCCCGGATTTCGAGCACGGCAATCAGCGAGGCGCTTATGGCCGAGTTGCTGATTGTCGGCGGCCTGATGATTACCGGTTCGGGACTGTCGCTGCTCAACCTGAAAGACTGTAAAGTGCTGAATCTCTTACCCGCTTTGCTTGTTCCTATCGTCTGGTTCCTCATCAGACCATTCATTGGCTAAAGCTATATGACAAGGACTTCTATGAATCTGAAATAAGGCTTTGAGTCGTCAAGAACTAAATCATCAAACAGAACATCCCATTAAACAATATGCCAGGGAATGCCACATGTATGGCTATTCCCTGGCTATTTGTCTCATAGAGTAACTCTCCACGTTCGCAGAAGGCTGCTCTACTGTCGCAGAAGGCCTCTCTACAACCGTAGAAGGCTACTCGAGGAAAAAATTACTGCTCTTTACGGCTGTCAACATTTTCACCTTCTGTCGGAGCAAGTGCCTCCTCAAAATCGGTAATACCTGCCTTCACCAGGATGTTGTACCAAGAGAAGAGTTTCTTAATGTCGCTGTCGTGCACGCGGTCGCGGTCGAAATCGGGCAGTATCTCGCCGAAATACTCGCGCAACTCCTTGCTGCTACACTTCTTGAAATTAATTGAGCACTCCTTGCCCTCTTCCTTGTCGCGGATATTTGCAAGTACTTTCATCAAAGGAATATCCTCTGTCTCAGTAAACATGGCAATGTCAGCAAGACTTGTCACACGGTCGGTGGCAAAGGCGGGCATGCGCTTATGTGTTTCGTCGAGAGCCTCGACGATTAAATTCATCTTACCTCTTGAAACGAGTTTGTAAAGTCCCGGTTTCCCGGCAATTGAGAGAATTGTCTGTACCATTTTCGTTTTATTGTTATTAATGATGTTAAATATTTTGTCAATCTGCTTGTCTATATCCTGTTGTCCGTCATTGACGATCTCAAACTGGCAATGCCTGAGCACTTCTTCTTGTGGCAGCTGGCGGCCAATCCATTCGAGGGTTTTCTCGCGTGTGATACCGTCGCGCGCCATCACCCGGCTTATCCGAACCTCCAAAGGAGCTGTCACACAAACCACATAGTCGAACTTGATGCGACGGTCGAAACCACTGTCGAAAAGGATGGCGCTCTCCATCCATTCCTTGCCCGATGCCAGATAGTCGGCCGCAACTGCGGGATGCACCACGGCATTGACAGCCTGCTTATTCTGCTCCGACAGCAAAAGAAACTGAGCCAGCACAGGTTTGCACAGTTCTTCACCATCGTAAACCTTCTCGCCAACCAGCCTGATCAGCCCTTCGCGAATCTGTCTTGAATTGCGCATCAGCCTCTTGGCTGCATCATCGCAGTCGTAGACTTCTATGCCGCGGGCATTCAGCCTTCGGCACACATAGCTTTTGCCACTGCCAATACCACCTGTAATAGCTATTCTCATTGCTGCTCAATCAGATAGTCCACCTGCTTCAGCTGAGTTGTAGCCTTGGTGACTCCGTGCGGTGTGGCACGCAAATAAATATTACACTTGTCGGAAGGATGGTCCGCCACATCGTTGTAGTCAACTACCACACTGAAGTTTTCTGGATGAATGGAGCGGAAGAGGCTTGCACCTGTGACAAACGACACTTTAACGCGCGAGGGGAACGTGCGCAGCACCTTGTCCGCAGGCACGTTTATCGGAGTAATGGGTACCTCTATGCTCTCCTCTGTCAGCACATCAGGATAGATGCTTATATCTACTACCGATGGCAGGCACTTCACACCACGCATCTTGCGGATGTTCACATTCTCTGTGAGCGTATCGGTGACATCTGTGATGTCGAGCTGTTCAGTATATACATATTTAATACTGTCGAGAATACTCTCACTTGCATAGATTGTTATGCTGTCGGGCGAGAACTTGGTCTTTGCTATGTAGTAGCTTTCACCTGGAGTAATCTTGCCCAAAAACTTTACAGGCACACGCTTGTTCAGACCGTAGTTAAAATAAAATTCTATCTTCTCAGGCTTCACGGCTATCACTTTCGATCCGCTATAAAACCTTTGCTCCAGCTGTTTCTTCATGTCAGCAGCAGGAAACAAACCACGACCTTCTGTCTTGGCATAATTCTTGAAGTTTATTTCAAGCGGACGGACTACGTCGCCAAACATATACGTCACCAGTGCATAGCCCTTGTCACGCACCGTGACGCGGATTGTATCCTCACTGTCGCTGGTGATCACCACATTTTTAGGAACACCAACCAGCCTGACGGGCACCTTGATCTCGCGTTCGTAAGTCTCGTTTAGCGACAAGACCAGCCAGAATGTTCCACTCAGAAAGAGGAAGAACAAAAAAATCAGAAACTCCTTGTTGATTGAACTGAAAAAGAAGTTCCTGACAAGTCTGAACAAATGTGTCAAACGAGACTCACTCATTGCGCGCACTTATTTTACAGGGGTATTTGTAGCGGTCACATCCGCAAAGACATAGTTGCGGTCAACACGGATTACCACACCTCTGGCAATCTCAAGCTCAATAATATTAGTTGCCAGATCAATATGTTTTACCGTGCCGTAAACGCCACCACCGGTTACCACTTTGGCACCTTCCTGAAGTGAGTTCTGGAAGTTGCGGATTTCCTTCTGCTTCTTCTGTTGCGGACGAATCATAAAGAACCACATGATGGCAAAAATTGCCAACATCATCAGAAGCATCGGCATTGCACTGCCCTGCTGCTGCGCTTGTGCAGCCAAAAAGATCGATGTAGTCATAATTTAACTTGTTGTTGATGATTGATTATTTTGTTTTTTCTAATTTCACTGTTCGGCATTTGGCTCGTCATCCTGTATGAACTCAGGTCTCTTCGGACGTATTTGGTCGATACTCTTCATCAGCCTGCCTGTTCTCACTAAGTGGCGGGCAATAGAGTCGAGCATTCCATTGATGTAAGCTCCGCTCTTGGGAGTACTGTATACCTTTGCCAGCTCCACATATTCATTGATGGTCACACTAATGGGGATATTGGGAAAGGTCAGCATCTCCGCCAATGCAATCTGCATAATCACCACGTCCATATAAGCCAAACGGGAGAAATCCCAATTGCGGCTTGCATCGCTCATAAAGCGCTGATATTGGTCTGCATTAAGTATTGTAGAGCGGAACAACTTGCGGGCAAAATCCTTGTCCTCAATATCTTTATACTCAGGAAGCAGTTCCTGATTCTTGCCGTTTTTGGGATCGAAGCGCTTAATGGTCTTGATGACGAATGTGTCCACAATCTCCTTGTCATCATTCCAATACAAGCTTTTCTCTTCCAACAAAGCGGCAATTTCATCGTTATCCTGAATAAGAGCTTTATAAAGTTTGCGCCACAACTCGCGGTCAGCCTCATAGCTGTCGTCGTCAGACGCCATATACTCCTGAAAAATCTGACTCTGCTCAATCTGTGAATAAAGTTTACGCACAAACTCTACATCATTCTCCCAAACTTGTTTCTGATTACCAATAAACTCGTTCAGTTGTTTGTTTTCCTCCAATTGGATGGCAAACTTATTATAGGAAAACTTCTGCGAAGGCATCGCAGTTCCCTCACGCCTGGCCCTCTGCTCGGCAATTTCCACATGACGGCGCGCCTCTTTCGTAATAGCCACAATAAGCGCCAATAACGTGTTATACAAATCATATGCCTTTGAAAGGCTGAACACCAGCTCTTTCTCTGCATTGTCCATGTTCTTGTTGCCGTTTTGATAGTATGCGTAGGTTAACTGAACGACCTTGATACGAATCAATTCTCTGTTTATCATTTCTCCAAATGTATATGCTATTCGTTACCAATTCTATATTGAATACGGATGCAAAGATACTCTAATTTCATCTGATTTGCAAGAAACTGCATGTTTTTTTACCATTTTTTTTTGTAAACCTTGCAGGTTTCAAGAAAAAGTAATACCTTTGCACCGCTTTTTTGAGCACATCGAAGAATAACCGTTCTCGTGTGATGGCGAATTAAGCGCATTTTATTCATTAAAAAACTTAATTTAGAGTAACACATTATGAAAGAGATTAATGTATCAGGTCACAAAAGAAGCGACCTTGGCAAGAAGGCTTCTAAACTTGTAAGAAAAGAAGGTCTCGTTCCCTGCAACCTTTATGGTGAGGAGAAAGACGAGAAAGGTCTCCCTAATGCAATGGCTTTTGTTGTTCCTATGACCGACCTCCGCAAGGTGGTTTACACACCGCACGTATACGTTGTTCGTCTGAACATCGACGGTGAGGAGCACACAGCTATTATGAAAGAGTTGCAGTTCCACCCCACAACCGACGCTCTGATGCACATCGACTTCTACGAGGTGAACGAGGAGAAACCCATCGTGATTGGTATTCCCGTGAAGCTGAATGGTCTGGCACAAGGTGTACGCGATGGTGGCCGTATGAACCTTTCTGTTCGTAAGGTTAACGTTAAAGCTCCTTACAAGCAGATTCCTGAAGTTCTCGACATCGACGTTACCAACCTGACTATCGGTAAGAGCATTAAGGTTGGCGAGTTGAACTTCGAGGGTCTTGAGATGGCTACCAGCAAGGAAGTTGTTGTTTGCTCTATCAAGGCTACACGTAAGTCTAACGCTGCTGCTCAGGCTGCTGAGGAGGCATAAACCGGATGGACAAGTACTTGATTGTTGGCCTGGGAAATCCCGGAAGCGAATACGAGATGACCCGCCACAACACAGGATTCATGGTATTGGACGCCTTCGCGAAGGCGTCCAATATTGTTTTTGAGGACAAACGCTACGGATTTATAGCTGAGACGTCCTTGAAAGGGAGGAAAGTGTTTCTGCTGAAACCAACTACCTATATGAACCTGAGTGGCAATGCCGTGCGCTATTGGCTTAACAAAGAGAACATCGACCAGAGCCGCTTGCTCGTCATCTCTGACGAAGTGGCACTACCGCTCGGACAGTTCAGACTAAAAGCCAGCGGCAGCAACGGAGGCCACAACGGACTTGGACATATCCAGCAACTCATCGGTCAAGACTATGCCCGGCTCCGTATGGGAATCGGCAACGATTTTCCACATGGTATGCAAGTAAACTGGGTGCTGGGAAAATATAACGACGAGGAGTTGAAAATCTTGCAACCCAGCATCGATTTGAGTGTGGAAATTATAAAAAGCTTTGTCTTGGCTGGCATTGACATCACCATGAACCAATACAATAAGTTGGGGAAAGGAAAAAAGACTGAAACTTGACATTCGCAACTCTCCACAGATCTCCCTCTTAAGGAAGTCAAAGGAGTTACTTCGAAAGTTTGAAACTTGAATCTTTACGCTTGAATTAAACTCTCATCATGGCAGACATCGCACGCATAGACAAATGGTTGTGGGCATCGCGCATTTTTAAGACGAGGTCCATTGCCGCCGACGCCTGTAAGAACGGACGCGTATCCATTGGCGGTATGAACGTCAAGCCAAGCCGACCACTCAAGGTCGGTGAAGTAGTCGATGTGAAGAAGCCGCCTGTCACCTACTCTTTCCGTGTGCTGAAATGCATCGAGCAGCGCGTGGGTGCCAAGCTTGTCCCTGAAATCTATGAGAATGTTACCGACCCGAAACAATACGAGTTGCTCGAGATGAGCCGCATTAGCGGATTCGTCAACCGGGCACGTGGTACCGGGCGTCCCACCAAGAAAGACCGTCGTGCCATCGACTCGTTTGTCGATCCTGCCCTCTTCGGTTTCGACGACGATGACATGTTCGACGATGATGACATGTAACTATGAACCTTAACCTATGAACTAAAATGAATATTGCAATCTTTGTTTCAGGCAGCGGAACCAATTGTGAGAACATCATCCGCCATTTTGCCGACAACCCCAAAGTGTGTATCGCACTCGTATTAAGCAACCGTGCCGATGCCTACGCACTAGTACGCGCCAAGAAATATAATGTGCCCACCGTCGTCATGAACAAGACTGAGTTCAACCAAGAGGACAAGCTCATGGCATTGATGCACGAATACGAGATTGACTTTATTGTACTCGCCGGTTTCTTGCTCATGGCCCCAGGTTTTCTCATCGATGCCTACGACCATCGCATGATAAACATCCATCCGGCTCTTCTTCCCAAATACGGTGGAAAGGGCATGTACGGCATGCATGTCCACGAGGCTGTAAAGGCCGCTGGTGAAAAGGAAACAGGAATGACTGTCCACTGGGTAAGTCGCATTTGTGACGGAGGTGAGATCATCGCACAATTTAGCACGCCTTTGTCTCCTGAGGACACTCCTGATGACATTGCCGCCAAAGAGCATGTGCTGGAGCAAAAGTATTTTCCTCAGACCATTGAAAAAATCATCAGCGAGTTGAAATAGACTGTTCTCAACACTTTCCACTGTATTAGTATTTTTCTTAACAGGCTGATTCTCAAAGAATCAACAATGTCTTTCTATACTCTGTAGTTTTTTTCGATTTTGTGACGTTGTGACATGTGACTTTGTGACATTAAGCACCTTCCGACTATTCCGAGGGGGTAGTCAGGCTCTAAAGGTTGTAATAAGGTAGTAATA
>JAEEXN010000073.1 GCA_016291595.1 Prevotella sp. | reverse complement strand
TACCCAGCAGGTGGCGCCTAGCCAGATTCCAGGAATCTATAAATTGCTGATTCATCGATATGGGTTGGACCACCGGAAGAAGGAATTGGTAACCCCCATCGAGATCACCCTTAAAGCCGACGGTACCATCAGCGGTGGCCGTACGGGTAAGTGGGAAGCCGTCACAGGTACCTCTTATATTAATCTGACCATTGGTGGAATCTTGTATCAGGGAGTCATGGTGGAGCAGACGATGGAAGCCAGCACAACGGCCACTACATCCATGGGCACGAAGACCTTCGCTTTTACAGCTTTGACTAAAAGTGGCGGTACCATCTGGGGCTATCGCTCAGGCGATGACCCGACAGGCATTGGCGATGCTCCACGTATAACCGATGACGAGAGAATGGATAGTGAAAAGTGGTTCGATCTGATGGGGCGTACCACTACTCCTACGCATCATGGTGTATACATCAAACAAGGAAAGAAAATCATCAAATAAAAACGAAAAGCAAAAAGGTATGAAAATAGCATTGATCGGCTACGGAAAGATGGGCAAGATGATTGAGCAGATTGCCTTGGATCGTGGCCATGAGATTGTGAGTATCATTGACATTGACAATCAGCAGGACTTCGACAGTCCCGAGTTTGCATCGGCTGACGTAGCCATTGAGTTTACTGCTCCACAGGTTGCCTACGGTAACTACCTGAAGGCATGGGCCAAGGGTGTGAAGGTGGTCTCTGGAAGTACGGGTTGGATGAAGGAGCACGGCGACGATGTGCGCAAGGCTTGTGCTGAGGGAAAGACGCTGTTCTGGGCCTCCAACTTCTCTATTGGTGTGGCCATTTTCTCGGCTGTCAACCGTTATCTGGCGAAAATCATGAACCAGTTCCCTCAGTATGATGTGGAGATGGAGGAGACGCATCATGTTCATAAGCTCGACCACCCCAGCGGCACAGCTATCACGCTGGCTGAAGAGATTGTGGACAATATTGACCGTAAGGAAGCGTGGGCTGAGGACACTACCGATCCGAAGTTCCTTCGCGTTGACCATATCCGTCGTGGTGAGGTGCCTGGCATTCACACCATCCGTTACGACTCGGATGCCGATCTGATTACCATTACCCACGATGCCCATTCGCGTAAGGGCTTTGCGCTGGGAGCTGTGCTGGCTGCTGAGTATACGAAAGACCATGAAGGCCTTCTGACCATCAGCGATATGTTTGCCTTTTAAGGAGTTAGAAGGAGTTAGAGGAAGTTAGAGGGAGTTAAAAGGAGTTAGAAGGAGTTAGAAGAATATGCCTGACGCAACTCTTATGGGGTGTGCAAGCGTCAAAAGCATGTGAAACAGAAAAGAAGGAACTAATGATTGACAAGAAAAAAGCAAAACAGGATCCGAAGAAACAGTGGACGAAGTTTATCATTGTTTTAGTGCTCTACCTGCTCTTCCTTTATTGGGTAGGATCGTGGTGGGGACTATTGGTTGTTCCATTTATCTTCGATGTTTATATCACCAAGAAAATCAAGTGGCAGTGGTGGAAGGAAGAAGAGGGACCCGTCAAGTGGGTTATGTCGTGGGTCGATGCGCTGGTATTTGCCTTGGTCGCTGTCTACTTCATCAACCTGTTCTTCTTCCAGAACTACGTCATCCCCTCCTCGTCGCTGGAGAAATCGCTGCTTACGGGCGACTATCTGTTCGTGTCGAAGGTAAGCTACGGCCCGCGCATCCCGCAGACGCCGCTGACCATGCCGCTGACACAGCACACGCTGCCCGTGTTTGAGTGCAAGTCGTATATCGAGTGGCCGCAATGGAAGTACCGCCGTGTGAAAGGCTTTGGCAATGTGAAGCTCAACGATATCGTCGTCTTCAACTATCCTGCCGGCGACACCATCTGCTCGAACCTGCAATATCAGACCGAATACTACCGGCTGGTGTACGATAATGGCGAGGGACTGTACGGCAGCAGTGTCGGCGTTCCCGACTTCGACTCGCTGAACAGCACACAGGTTTACGACCTGTTTAAGGACGTCTATGCCATGGGCAGCCAGTTTGTGCGCAACAACCGCGGACAATTCGGCGAGGTAAGCACCCGTCCTACCGACCGCCGCGAGAACTACGTGAAGCGGTGTGTGGGTCTGCCCGGACAGACGCTGCAGATCAAGAACCGTATCGTCTATCTCGACGGAAAGCCCAACAAAGAGCCCGACAACGTACAATATACCTATAAGGTGAAACTTCGCCAGAGCATTCCGGATGCCATTATGAAAGACCTTGGCATCTCGATGGAGGACCTGACCAGCCTGAACCAGTATGGATTCATGCCGCTCACCAAACGGGCGGTGGCAGCACTGAGCGCCAGAAAGGACCTGGTAGAGCGTATCGAGATCAACACCGACTCGCCTGTCGGTGAGGTTTATCCGCGCAACGCCTGGACGGGTTGGACCCGCGACAACTATGGTCCGGTATGGATTCCGAAGAAAGGCGAGAGCATCAAACTCACGATGGATAACATCGCCATCTACGAGAGACCCATCAAGGTGTACGAAGGCAACGACCTGCAGGTCACCAACGGCCAGATATACATCAACGGGAAGCTGGCAGACAGCTACACATTCAAGATGGACTACTACTGGATGATGGGCGACAACCGCCACAACTCGGCCGACTCGCGCTACTGGGGCTTCGTGCCTGAGGACCATGTCGTAGGAAAGCCGATCTTCATCTGGTGGTCGAGCGATCCCGACAGAAGCGGTCTGGGCGGCGTCAGATGGAGCCGTTTGTTCACGCTGGTGGACAATATCAAGTAGGCGGAAACGAGAAACTGAAGATCACCATTGACAGATACCATGAATACAGACGACACCAACAGACGGCAATGGGCCCGGCAGGCTATTCTGCTGGTCATCACCTGCGTCGTGCTGGCGGCAGCCATGCTGCTGATACGTGCCTATGTATTCACCATCTATTCTGACTCGCAGACGGGCGAACGCGTCATCGTGAACAGAATCGACCGTAATGACTTCAGCAAGGGTGACAAAGTGGTGTATACCGAGAACGGAGTGCCGTTTATGGGATATGTCTCGGCCGTTCCAGGCGATACCGTTACCTTGCAGGGAAACAAGTACCAGATACGGCAGAGATGCGTGTGCAATGGCACGGAGTGCGACAACTGCCGGTACTATCTGGTCGAGTCGGGCGACAAAGAGGCGCTGGTCAACCACAAGCGTATGGTGGGAAAGGCATATAAGCTATGGTGATACTCTCGTCGACATACTTCGGACCGGTGCAATGGTATCAGAAACTCTGCCGTCATGGCGACGTGATGATTGAGCGGTACGACCATTTCATGAAACAAACCTACCGCAACCGATGTGTCATTGCCGCCGCCAACGGACTGCAGTCGCTCACGGTGCCGGTGGAAAAAGGCTTTGGAACGGCTCCGACAAATGGCGACGACGTTGCCGAGAAGGCGGCATCAGCAGAAGGGAAACCCAATCTGGTGCCCCAGTACATGAAAGACGTACGCATCAGCGACCACGGCAACTGGCGCCATCTGCACTGGCAGGCGCTGCAAAGTGCCTACGGGGAGTCGCCGTTCTTTGAGTTCTATGCCGACGATCTGCGCCCGTTTTTCGAGAAACGATGGACCTATCTGCTCGACTTCAACCTTGAAATCACGCACAAGATGTGCGAACTGCTCGATATAGAGCCCAACATCCTGCTGACAAATGAGTATTTCCCAGCGGACAACGCTCAACTCCCGGCAACGATAAAGGACTACCGCGACGCCATACATCCCAAGCATCCACAGCCCGACGATGAGTTTCAGGCGCGACGGTACTATCAGGTCTACGAACAAAAATACGGATTTCAACCAAATTTGAGTATACTCGATTTGCTCTTCAACATGGGAAATGAGAGCGTACTCTATATACATTAACCAATTAAAAAACAAAAACGACTATGAAGAAAAATGCTTTCAGTCTCGCTGCTCTTGCACTGGCAGGCAGTATGATGTTTAGTTCTTGCATCGGCTCTTACGGCCTGTTGAACAAATTCTGTAGTTGGGAAATGAACGCCACAGGCAACCACTTCGTCAATGGTATACTTGGCATCATCCTCCTTCCCGTAGCTGGTATCTGCGGAGTTGTTGACACAATCGTGCTCAACACCATCGAGTTCTGGACAGGTACACACCCTGTTGCAAGCAACATCGGCAAGACTCAGAATATCATGGGTGAGGACGGACTCATCTATGCCGTGAAGACCTTGAAGAACGGATACGAGATTACCAAGCCCGACGGACAGGTTGTGATGTTCACCTATAACAAAAAGGAGAATGCATGGTACATGGACGGCACCCAACTCGTGAAGTTTAACGACAACGGAACCGTACAGGCCAACCTGATGAACGGCAAGACTATCACCGTTACACAGGATGCCCAGGGTCTTTATGATACCCGCATGGCTGTTGGCAACGGCTATTTCTTCGCCGCCCGCTAAGACATAAAACACGGATTGACAGTAATCTGACAGAAACGAAGTGGTCTGACCGCTGATGACTCAGCACGGTCAGACCACTCTGTTTTTATATCATTTGATGGAAAAGCATTCTTCCATCAGGCTCAACCTATCAAAAATCACGATTCCATCGGCCCGTTCTCATCAAGAAAAACACGACTCATCCAGTCTTCTCCCATCAAAAAAAGCCGATTCCATCAGTCTTTTCCGCGACGAGCAGCCAGCTCAGCCTGCATATTCTCATTGTACTGTTTGGTGATGGGATAGCGCGACAAGGCGATGATGCCTGCCACAAACAACAGAGCAGGAATGATGCTTGCCACCAGACGAATGCCATACGTGGCAGAGGGGGACTGCATGACCACCCCACCCGACTGATAACCAAATACCGACAAGACAAGACCGGTAAGGGCACCGCCAAGACCCAATCCTATCTTCAGCGCAAACACCATACCCGAGAAGCAGAAACCAGTGGCGCGCCGGTGGTTCTGATACTCCATATAGTCGGCCACATCGGCAATCATCGCCCACAGCAGAGGAATGGTGGGTGCATAACTGAGACTCTTCAGGATGCCGAGCACATAGACAAGTGTCACATCCCCCTCGCCGGGCAGATAGAGCAAAGCCGTGAACAAAGCCGTGAGCGACAGACAGACGATAAATGTGGTCTTCTTACCATAACGGTCGGCCAGATACCCAGAGAGGAGCATGACTCCCAGCAACTGAACGACCGCATTGACGGTATTAAACAATGAGAATCCCGTGGAATAGGCATTGCTCTCTGTCGTATGGAAACCCCAACGGTTCAGGAAAACAGCCAGTGAATGCTGGTCAGCATAGCTTTGGAAATAATAATTGGTGCCTGCCCCGAAAACCGACAGCGACACAAATAATAATAAGGTAAGGGCAAACATAGCCAGCCAGGCACGGTTGGTGAAGGTCTCCCTGATATCCCGGCGGATGCTCATGCGCTGACGGGGCGGCGGAGCAATCCGTTCGCGTGTCGACAGGAAAGCTATCAGGAAACAAATCGCTGCCAGAAAGGCGAAAAGCACAACCGTTCCGGTCCATCCCCGGGCAGCATTCCCACCACCCAGATGGTCCACCAAGGGCAGCGTCAGACCCTGAACGACAAACTGCGCCACACTCGTGGCGATGAAACGAACGGTGTTCAGACTGGTACGCTCGTGGATATTCGCGGTAATGACACCACCCAACGAGGAATAAGGGGTATTGTTGAACGAATAGATAGAAAGCAGCAACACATACGAGATGGTGGCATAGACGGCTACCAGCGTGGGGGATTTGATGCCTGGATTGGTGAATGCCAGGACATAGAACAGACAAAACGGAAGTGCCGTCCACAACAACCACGGACGATACTTTCCCCAACGGGTGTGGGTGCGGTCAGCCAAGATGCCCACCAACGGGTCGACAAAGGCTGTCAGCAATGGGGCGACGAGCAGGACCAGTCCGGCAATGGCACCGTCGAGTCCGAACACATCGGTATAGAATTTCAGCTGATAAATCATCATCAGCTGGAATGCCAGGTTGGCTCCGACATCGCCCAGAGAATAACCAACCTTCTCGCCGAACTTAATCTTGTCGTTTCTCATCAGCTGCAAAGGTAGTGACTTCTGAGCGGAAAGAAGATGAATTTCGTAACGGATACGTTTCTATTTGTATCATCCGCAACTTTTTCCTTCTTCAGATTTCCTATATTATGAGATAAATATTAATTTTGCGACAACTAGCCACATGTGAATATGAAAACTATCATCAGATTTCTGCTGCTATCCGCAGTTCTTTTCATGACTGTTCATGTACGGGGTTCAGAACAGTTTGTGAATTTTGAAGGGAGGGGTTTGCAACTCAACTCAAACGGAGTTGTGAAAGTTTATGCCGGACAACAGTCCGACAAAGGTATCGCACGGGCCATCCGCGACCTATGCACAGACATCGGCAAGGTGACCGGCCGTGAAGCTATGGTCACCGAAAAACAGGATGAGGCGAACATCATCATTGCCACAGACCCGAAGATGAAGGCCAGGGAGAAATATGTGCTCGACATTCCGCAGACGGTAGACGGCAGCCATCCGGCAGTAATCACCATCACCGGCAGCGACAAGCGCGGCACCATCTATGGTATCTACGAACTATCCCGGCAGATGGGAGTGTCGCCCTGGTATTATTGGGCAGACGTACCCGTTGCCAAACACGAGAATATCTGGCTCCTGCCAGGCAGCTATACGGACGGAGAGCCGGCTGTACGCTATCGCGGCCTGTTCCTGAACGACGAGGCTCCATGCCTGACCAGTTGGGTGAAGAACACGTTCGGCACTAACTACGGTGGCCATGAGTTCTACGAGAAGGTATTCGAGCTGATACTACGACTGAAAGGTAATTTCCTGTGGCCCGCCATGTGGAACTGGGCTTTCTATGCCGACGACCCTGAAAATTCGAAAACCGCCGATGAAATGGGCGTTATTATCGGTACCTCCCACCATGAGCCTATGGCGCGCAACCACCAGGAATGGGTGCGCCACCGCCATGAGTACGGTGCGTGGAACTATCGCACCAACAAGCAAGTGCTCGACCGTTTCTTCCGCGAGGGCATCGAGCGCATGAAAGGTACCGAGGATATCGTCACGATTGGCATGCGCGGAGACGGCGACGAGGCAATGAGCGAGGATGCCGACACACGGTTGCTGCTCGATATTGTGAAGAACCAACGCAAAATCATCAGTCAGGTCACACACAAGCCTGCCAAGGAAACGCCGCAGGTGTGGGCCTTATATAAAGAGGTGTTAGACTATTACGACAAGGGTATGCGCGTTCCCGACGACGTGCTGATGCTGCTATGCGACGACAACTGGGGCAACGTGCGCCGTGTTCCGACTGCCAAAGAGCGCCAGCACAAAGGCGGCTGGGGCCTGTATTACCATGTAGACTACGTGGGAGCACCGCGTAACACGAAATGGCTGAATGTGACTCCGGCACAAAACATGTGGGAACAGCTCTCGCTGGCCTATGAGTACGGCATCGACCGCATGTGGATTCTGAATGTGGGCGACCTGAAACCCATGGAGTATCCTATCCAATTGTTCATGGATATGGCTTATTCCGGCGTCGATCAAAATGTCTCATTTGTGGCGAGTCATCTGGAAGCGTTCTGTCGCCAGCAGTTCGGTGACAACCAAGCTGCAGAGGCCGCCCGGCTGCTGAATCTCTGTTGTAAATACAACGGGCGCTGCACGGCAGAAATGATGGACCGCAATACCTATAACCTACAGAGTGGTGAGTGGGCTCAGGTGTGTGCCGACTACGCGAAACTGGAGGCAGAGGCCCTGCGGCAATACATCACACTGAAGCCCGAATACCGCGATGCCTACCAGCAGATTATCCTGTTCCCCATCCAGGCCATGGGCAACATTCACCAGATGTATTACGCCCAGGCCATGAATCACTGGCTGTACGAGAACGGGAACCCCGACGCTAACCTGTGGGCAGACAAGGCGGAAGAGGCTTTCCATCGCGACTCACTGCTCTGTGCGGCATACAACCACGACATTGCCCAAGGCAAATGGAATGGGATGATGACACAAAAACACATCGGATACAGAACCTGGAACGACGACTTCGGACCAAAGGACGTTATGCCTGCGGTCAAGCGTCTGACAAAGAAAGACGGCGGAAACATCTTCACTGAGAAAGACGGATACGTGGCTATCGAGGCAGAGCATTATTTCAAAAAAGCCGATGCCGGTAACGCCCGGTGGACTGTTCTCCCTTATATGGGCCGCACCTTGAGTGGAATGGCGCTCATGCCCTATACAGAGTCTGTCGATGGCAGTTCGCTGACATACCGCTTCAGCACGAAATCCGCCATCGAGAATGTCATGGTGGTGGTCAAGTCAACCCTCGACTTCCTGAACAAAGGAGGACTGCGCTATCGTGTCACACTCGATAACCAAGAGCCTCAGACCGTGAATTTCAATGCCAACCTGAACGAGAATCCGGAAAACATCTACGAGATCTATTACCCTACGATTGCCCGCAGGGTGGTGGAAAGCAACATCAATATCAAAGCCTCAGCCGGTGAGCACACTCTGACCATCGAGCCACTCGACCCCGCCATCGTCTTCGAGAAGATTGTCGTCAACTGCGGCGGTTACCAACGCTCCTATCTGCATGGTGCTGAGAGCCCGAGGAAAGTTGAATAAGGACGCGACCTTTCTTAGGATATTTGAAAGAAAACCTTTATCTTTGTAGCACCTATGAGACCATTCCGACTTATCGCCCTGATACTGGTGAGCCTGCTCACCATGCTCCAGGCACGAGCTGACAGCGGACGACTCTATACGGCAGACAAGCTGTCGAGCAGTATGATAGACTATATCATACAAGACCACTATGGCTTTATCTGGGTGGGTACTCAGTACGGACTCAACAAATTCGACGGCTACCGTTTCACCAATTTCTTCTGCGATAAGAACGACAGCACCACCATACAAGACAACGACATCTCGCGTTTGCTGGTCGACCGCCACCATCAGCTTTGGATTGGAAGTGCCAAGGGACTGAGCCGGTTCGACTACCAGCGCAACTGTTTCGTACGATATAAGTTCCCAGAGGGACTGCAACCGCGTGTGGAATGCCTGCTTGAGGACACTGACGGGAATCTGCTCATCGGCTCGGGCGGCTACGGATTGTTCGCCATTCGTGCCGGACAAGACATTATTACCCACGAGACCCAGTTCTCCAAGCGCAAGGACAATGATTTTCTGACGGTAATCTTCGAGGACGACCAGCACAACATCTGGCGAGGTTATCAGACTTCGACCATCAGCAGAATCAAAGTCAGCGGTCTGCAGCCTACTGCGACGAAGCACTTCGACTCTCCATATGGTCCTGTGGTGCGCTTCCTACGTCATGACAAGAACAGTTTTCTGGCTGTATGCATGTACGGAATCTTGCGCTATAACTATGCTACGGGCGAGATGGCCGATGCCGGTTACGACTTGAGCGCGCTCGACAGTAAGGTATCTATTCGCGGAGCGCTCATCGACCATGCAGGGAACATCTATTTAGGTACGTCGGGCCGCGGATTGCTGATGATTCCGAAAGGCAGCAACACGTTGCAGCAAGTGGCCAACAGCAGTGCGCAATACGACCTGACGACGGCAAACGTCAACAATATTTTTGAGGACAAAGACCAGAACTTGTGGGTGAGCTGCTACAAGAAAGGACTGTTCGAGCTGAACCAGAGTAAGCAGGCCTTCAACACATGGAAGTTCGCTGCCCAGAATTACGTATTGGGCAGCAGTGTGTCGAGTCTTGCCGAGGGTGACAACGGAAGCATCTGGTGCACTGTTCAGAAAAGCGGCATCTATCTTTTCGACCGCAACGGCAAGATATACCCTGCTCCATCGTCGCCTGCCGGTGCCAACTGCATCTACAAAGACAAGCAAGGCAACTACTGGGTAGGCAGCGAGAATACACTTTACAGCTACAACCCGAACACGGGCGCAAGCACACCAAGGCTGAAGGTCGATGGTTGGGGAATTAACTGCATGACCGACGATGGCGAGGGGAACCTCTATATCTGTAATTACGGTAAAGGTCTTTGTGTGTACAACACCCATACGGGTGAGACCCGCCAGCTGAGCATGTATCAGATTGACCCGGAGAAGGGCGGACTCTGCAACGACTGGGTTAAGTCGTTGTGCCTTGACAGCCGTGGTCTGTTGTGGATTGGCAGTTCGAGTGGTCTGTGCGTGATGAACCCCGCCGACCAGAATTTCCGCATCTTCGGATGGGACCTGCAGTTGAAGGGCGTGCAGTGCTTCTCGCTGTACGAGCAAAGAGAAGGAGTGATACTCATCGGTACCAACAGCGGACTCTATTATTTCGACCGCGAGCAGAACAAAGTTGAGCTCTTCCCCGACTCAAAAGAAATTGAGAACAAGCCTATCTATACCATCACCCGATCGCTGAACGGTGACCTCTGGATGAGCTCTGCAAATGGCATCTGGCAGTACGACCTGCAGAACAAGCGGTTCATCAGCCATATCAACGGTAACGGACTGGAGAGCCGCGAGTTCATCGTCGGAGCCTTAATACATACTGCCGACGACCGAATCAGCTACGGCAGCAATGAGGGAATCATTGCTTTTTACCCGAACGACGTGAAGGGCAATATGGCTGACTTAAACGGTAAGATTTACCTGACAAACTTTATCATTGATGGAAAGCCCGTCAGCTGTATCGGCGACCGCTTTGAAATACCTTTCGACCAGAACTCGTTTTCGCTGGAGTTCTCCATGCTCAATTTTCGGAATGCCGATAACATTACCTTTGAGTACCGAATGAACAACGGCAGCTGGATTGCTTTGGAAGAAGGAAGCAACAGCGTCTCATTCAACAGGATGAAACCCGGGAAGTATGTCATCGAGGTGCGTGCCATGAGTAACAGTGTCTATTCCAAGGACACATGCACCGTGACGGTCATCGTCAAGGCGCCCTGGTATGCCTCCTCATTGGCGTATCTGCTCTACACGCTGGCAGTTCTTGGACTGGCTGCGCTGTTCTTCGTCTTCACCGACCGTAAGCGCAGGGCCGACCTCGACGAGCAGAAGATGAGATTCCTGATTAATGCCACCCACGACATCCGCTCGCCACTGACCCTGATTATGGGACCCCTCCATAAGCTGAAAGAGCGTGTCACCGACAAGGAGAGTCTCAACGACATCGACACCATCGACCGCAACGCCCAGCGACTGCTCCTGCTGGTGAACCAAATCCTCGACGAGCGCAAAATCGACAAGAACCAGATGCACCTGCATTGTGCCGAGATGGATCTTGTGCCTTTCGTGTCGGGTATCTGCTCGCTCTACCTATATAGCGCCCAACAGCGCAACATCAATTTCATGCTCATTGAGATGACGGACGACAAGGCGGTGCCCGTCATGGACAGCCAACATGCCCGTCAGACTCCTACAGACGCACCGAATCCTACTCCTATAAAAGTATGGATCGACCGCATCCAGTTCGACAAGGTCATTACCAATCTGCTCTCCAATGCCTTTAAATACACGTTCGACGGCGGTGAGGTAAAGGTGGTTCTCCGGCAAGAGGACAAACACGTACTCATTCAGGTTATCGACAGTGGTATCGGGTTTAAGGAAGAGAACACAGACCGCCTGTTCGAACGTTTCTACCAAGGCAAAAGCCCCAACAGCCTGCATATCGAGGGAACGGGCATCGGCCTCAACCTGAGCCGCGCCATTGTACAGATGCACGGCGGACAAGTAAGAGCATTCAACCGCACCGACGGACAGCGCGGCGCTTGTCTGGAGGTACGCATCCCGCTGGGTAACGCCCATCTTAAGCCCGAGGAGATAGAGGACGGGCAGACTGAAACTGCCATCCGCAGTCGCACCGACAAGAAACAGGCATCCAAGAATTTCCGCCTGCTGGTGGTCGACGATGATATAGAGGTGGCACAGTATATCAAAAACGAGCTGGGCTCATGGTATAAGATCGATATTGCCCCCAACGGCAAGGAGGCACTGAAACTGCTGTTGGCCAACCTGACGACACCTGCCGACACGCAGCACCCGGCTCCCAGTTCCTACGATTTGGTCATCAGCGATGTGATGATGCCCGAGATGGACGGCATCACGATGCTCAAACAGCTGAAAGGCAATCCTAACATCAGCGACATTCCTGTCATCCTGCTCACCTCAAAGGCTGAGGTGAACGACCGACTTGAGGGTCTGAAGAAAGGTGCCGATGCCTTCCTGGCAAAGCCTTTCAACATGGAGGAACTGCATATCCTGGTCGACAACCTCATCGACAATGTGCGACGTCTGCGCGGTAAGTTCACAGGCGCACAGCGACAGGAGGACAAGATAGAGAACGTTGAGGTGAAGGGCAATAACGACGCGCTCATGGAGCGTATCATGAAAACCATCAACGAGAACCTCTCCGACCCCGATTTCAATGTCGAGAAACTGACTGAGGATGTGGGCATCAGCCGCGCCCAGCTGCACCGTAAGATGAAAGAGATTACGGGCATCTCCACCGGTGAGTTCATCCGCAATCTGCGACTGGAACAGGCTGCCCGCCTTATCCGCGAGGGAAAGATCAATGTCACGCAGGTGGCTTATTCCGTGGGATTCAACAATCAGACACACTTCTCCACCGTGTTCAAAAAGCACTATGGCGTCACGCCTACCGAATATGGAGAGAATATCAAGAACAACAAAGGCAAGGAATAGTAAAAACTACAAGATAATGGAAAGAATCAGAAAATCAACAAGACAAGAGATGAAAGTAGTCGGTATGCTACTGTCTTACCTATTGATGTGTTTACCATTGTTGGCTAACGACGGACATGGCCTGTGGTTAGACTACAATGAGTTGAACCGAGCGAAAGTGAATGTGCCGGCGAGCTCGCCCACTATCAGCATTGCCGCCGACGAACTGCACCGCTATTTCAATGGTCAGGAGATTACGCTTCAGAAAGTGCCTGCCTTGAAAAGCACATTAGGGAACGAAGGGTTCACTATCAGCCTGGATCAGTCAGTGCCTGTCATCCAGGCAGTATCTGACATCGGACTGCTCTACGGAACTTATGAGCTGCTGCGCCAGCAATCGCTCAACGCCAATCAGCCTTCAACCATCACTCAGACTCCTGCCTTCCCGCTGCGCCTGCTTAACCATTGGGACAATCTCGACGGCAGCATAGAGCGAGGATATGCTGGCAAAAGCATCTTCTGGAACGACCAGATGGCTATCGACCGCCAGCTCATCCAACAATATGCCCGCGCCAACGCGTCGATAGGCATCAACGGCAGCGTGCTCAACAATGTGAACGCCTCGCCGAAGATGCTCACCCGCGACTATCTGTTGCTCGTTAAAGAGATTGCCGACATCCTGCGTCCTTATGGCATCCGCGCCTTCCTCAGCATCAACTTTGCCACTCCTATGGCACTCGGCGATACCAAGACCGCCGATCCGCTCGACAAATCTGTAGCCCGTTGGTGGCAGCGGAAAGCTAAGGAAATCTACCAACTCATCCCTGACTTCGGCGGTTTCCTCGTGAAAGCCAACAGCGAAGGACAGCCCGGCCCGGGCGATTTCGGACGCTCCCATGCCGACGGTGCCAACATGCTGGCCGACGCACTCAAACCCTACAAGGGTATCGTCATGTGGCGTTGCTTTGTCTATGGTGCCAACCACAAGGGTGAAGACCGTGTAAAACAGGCCGTTTCCGAGTTTAAACCCCTCGACGGCAAGTTCCGTCCGAATGTTATCTTGCAGACCAAGAATGGTCCGCTCGATTTCCAGCCACGCGAGCCTTACAGCCCCGTTTTCGACCAAGTGCGCAAGACTCCCGACATGGCAGAGTTGCAAATCACACAGGAGTATCTCGGACAGAGCCGCCATTTGGTTTATCTGGCTCCCATGTGGCGCGAGTTCTTCCTTCAGGTGCCGCCACGGAACCTTGCCGGTATCGCCGGCGTGGCCAATATCGGACTCGACAAAAACTGGTGCGGACACCATTTCTCCCAGGCCAACTGGTATGCCTTCGGCCGTCTGGCATGGAACCCCGATCTTAGCTCCAACGAGATTGCCCGTGAATGGCTCAAACTTACGTTCTTCCCATCAACAGCCAATCAGCAACAGACATCAACATTCATCAACACCATGGCAGAGGTGATGATGAGCAGCCGCGAGGCGTGTGT
Organism: Prevotella sp.; assembly: GCA_016291595.1. Lineage (GTDB taxonomy): Bacteria > Bacteroidota > Bacteroidia > Bacteroidales > Bacteroidaceae > Prevotella. The sequence goes on along the minus strand of JAEEXN010000073.1, from coordinate 2,884 downwards.
CGACTATATGATGCCTCTCGGACTCCACCATATCTTCCGGTTCGACCATCACTATGGGCCCGAACCCGACGGTTTCAAGGCAGAGTATCCGCTCGAGTGGTGCCCTGTTTACTATCATAAGGCCGACAAAAACGGTGTTGGCTTCGACCGCAGCCGCCGTGGCACCGATGCTGTCAGCCAGTACAACGAGCCGTTGGCCTCCATCTACGACAACATCGCAACATGTCCTGAGAACCTGTTGTTATGGTTCCATCATGTACCCTGGACACACAAGATGAAGAGCGGGCGCACCCTTTGGGAGGAGTTGAACATCCGTTACAACCATGGTGTCAAGGAGGTGGAGCGTTATGTCACCACATGGCAGAAAATGAAAGAGTGCCTTGTTGCAGCCGATGGCGATGAACAGCGGTGGCGTGAGGTTGACGAACGCCTGCAACACCAGCTCGAAAATGCCCGCGAGTGGCGCGATGTCTGTCTGAAATACTTTGGCAGTTTTGCTGAATAACAGGCAAACGAAACATTAGAAACAAAACTGACTATTCTTATACAGCCACACCATCACGAATCATGGATGGTGTGGCTGTCTTCTTTTTTTTTGCACAGGCTTCTTGAATAATCTATGGATATAGCAGCAGAACAGCCATTCAAAGTTCAAAGAATATGGAGTTATGTAATTTAAAGGAGTGACAAGAAGTTAATAGACATTTGTTCAAATATCAGGTGTTATTCTGTTGAAAGTTAGGAGTTAGGAGTTCAATTGGAGGGACCTTTGAACTTTGAATCTTAAAGTGTGTATGCGCTTTTGAACCAGCAGTTTCGCTGCGTTGTCAAACTATCTACTGAAAAAATTTGGGAAAGTAGTGATAAATTTATATATTTGCACATTATTATATTTAGTAACCTACAATCTACATAATTTATAACCTACTATCTGACGATGAGACGACTCTATTTCATTCTTATAAGCCTGATGCTGACGATGGCCGTCATGGCGGAAGGCATCGACCGCAACGTTGCACTGCAAAAGGCTCAGAAGTTCATGCCTGGTAAGGATTTCACGATGGGCAAGGCACCAGCCAAGGCACGCGCGAAAGCTCCGCAAAAAAGCGATGCTTTCTACGTGTTTAACGCAAAGGACAACGGTGGTTTCGTCATCGTATCGGGCGACGACCGAACAGAAGATATTCTGTGCTACTCTGAGCGCGGCAATCTCGATATTGATCAGGTACCAGAGAATATGAAGTGGTGGCTCGATGAGCTCGCTCGCCAGATTGAGGCATTGGGAACGTCACTCGAGGCTGCTCCCCATCGGGCTCCCTCGGTAGCCATCGCACCTCTCATCAAGTCGAAATGGAGCCAACATGCCCCCTATAATTACATGTGCCCTGACGGCAACTATGTGGACTACGACGAGCTTGGCTACAATACCGGGAACCGCTGCGTCACTGGCTGCGTGGCAACCGCCATGGCACAAATCATGTACTATTGGAAGTGGCCAAAGACGTGTCCTGCCCTGGACGCCTACGAGGTTAGCGTGGGAAAAACTCTCAAGGCACTGCCAGCCACCACCTTCAAGTGGGACAAGATGAAGGACACCTATGGCTGGAATGAGACAGGAACATCGGCCAATGCCGTGGCAGAACTGATGCGCTATTGCGGTCAGGTAGTACACATGGGATACACTCCTTCCGGCTCTGGAGCTGCCGTTTCTGCTAACGTCATGGCATCCATATTCCAATATAGCCCCAACAGCCATGATATATCTCGCGATAACTATTCCGTCAGCCGTTGGGAGTCCATCATCTACGAAGAGTTGGCCAACCAGCGACCAGTTTTGTATGATGGAGGTAGCAAAAGTAGTGCACATCAGTTTATTGTCGACGGCTACGATGGTGCCGGCCTCTTCCACTTCAACTGGGGCTGGGGTGGCAGTTCCGACTGCTACGGTGTGCTATCGTTGGCCGACCCTTATGGGGATGGAAACGGTTATCAGTATGGACAGGGAGCTATAATAGGCGTAAAGCCTGCCGAGGACGGTGAGGTGATGATGCCTTTTATGTATAGTTGGATCGATAATAGAACTCCTGTTGCCACCTACAACCGGCCGGCATCGGCTGATAACTTTACCAGCGTTTCTCTTAATGGTCAGGTATATGCTCAGTATACGCTTGAGCCAACCTCTTCGCTTGATGTAGAGATGGGCTGGGGGCTGTTTCAAGACGATAGAATGCTTCAGTTACTTGATAGCAAGACTATGACTTTCGAAGCCTCTTCCCGTTGGGGAAACTATTATGCATACGATGCAAGCGCATCGTTTGGTACGGGTTTGGCAGACGGAACGTATGAGCTGTCGCATGTCTATCGCTTTTCCAGCGATACGGAGTGGGAGCCCTGTCATCTAAATGGAAATAGGTTTTTGGCTGAGATAAAGGGCAATACGCTAAAAGTGTTCGTGCCCAATCCCGATAATATGTCGTTTAGTGTGAACTCTCTCTCCACGTCAGACGAGCCCATTGCAAACGAAACTGTCAGCGTGAATGTCAACATCACAAATACGGGAGAGTCGAGAGAGGAAATTGTCAGCTTGTGGATTCAGAAACCAAGTGATGAGCAGTGGACAAATATTTCTAAGATCTCCTGTTGGGTTGATCTTGGTAAGAGTTACGATGTAACCACATCGTTCATTCCTGATGTAGCGGGTGTGTATCAACTGAAGATTACAGCCGGCAGTTCAGAAGAAGCTCTTGCAACGACTACAATAAAGGTGGCAGATTCCGAGTTAGTTGTTGTCGACGGAATTACCTATCGATGCATACCCGACTATCGGAAAGCTATCGTTATCAATGATGGCAAGAATTATCATGACATAAGCGGAGACGTGACA
>JAEEXN010000072.1 GCA_016291595.1 Prevotella sp. | reverse complement strand
GGCTTCGCTACTTTCCTGATATCTCCGTTCTCATCTGATACAGTGAGGCAGATGATGCCGATAATACCGTTCCAGTTGGTCTGGGTGTCCTCGGTGTATGCGTGACTGTTGGCATAAAGCTGTTCGGGTACCCCACGGCTGTTGTCCACCTTGATGGTAATCATGTGTCTGCCTGGCTTCATCACCCCTAAGTGGTAGCGTTGTGGCGTGGAGATATCGTTGCACGAACCGATAAAATGGCCGTCTACAAACACCTCTGTAAATTTCGTACGCTCGAGAAATAGCGTTACCTCACGCTTTTTCCACGTTTTCGGAATGTCGACCAGACGTTGGTATTCAGCAGCCCCTTGATAGGAGAAGAGTCGTGAAAGATGGGTGGTCTCGTCTTTTTTCTCAATGGGGGTGCCTTGTTGGTTGGTGTCCATGGTGCCGGGTAATGTCACTACGGTCTCCGTATCCCCATATTGCAGCACCCACTCGCCACTCAGGTTGATGGCTGTGACGTCGTCTGCGGCCATGCTTGTCGATGCGACGAGCAGGGCAAATAGTGTCAGTAAGGTATTTCTCATGGTCTGTTCTGGTTTGCTGTTTAGTTCTCGGTCAGGATGATGGCGTAATGTTCAATATTCTCTTTGTTCTCGATGTGAGGTTTTACCAGTTTGTAAATCTCACCGTTGAATGAAAGAATGTCGAGATTCTCTACTTTCTTGTCCTGAGGCAGGTTGGTGGGATAATACTTAATTTCTTTTGTCACTTCATCCGTGTCGATGAAAGTGTCGATATACCAACGCTTGTAGACGGTGTTAAAGTGGACCCTGCCTCTTTGTTCGCTGACAGTCCCAACCCTTTCACCATACTCGATATCTGCCTCGGTGTAGTCGGTTTTTGGCTCGTCTTGATCATCGTCACAATTTACCAATGCACAGGTGAAGAGTGCAAATATGGCGAAAACTATAAGATTCTTTTTCATTGTCGTGATTGTGTTATGATTCTTGTTATGTTGCAAAAGTAGTAAAACTTTTGAAGAAAATGTGCAGTGGCGGACATTTTTTTGAGAAGAAACAAAGATGTGCGGGCTCATAGTTTTCTAATTAATGCACCAATTAAGGTGCAATTGATGCCTGATTAACTCGTAATGAATGCTTAATCGCGTGCTAATAAATGCCTGATTAGACCTTAACTGATCGACTGATTACAACCCAATTGATGCCTGATTGGAAATGAGTGTCCTTGCGATGTCCGATTGATGTCTGATTGACCGGACTGTCAAAACAAATTCAGGAGCATGGCCAACGCGGGCTATGCTCCTGAAACTCTTAAATAATAGCAAGAAAAGTCCTGCCTTATTTTGCATTGATTTCCTTCAGCAGACGGTCGGCATGTCCCCAACGGTCCATCATGAAGAGCACGTAGCGGATGTCGACACCGATGCAGCGTGCCAGATGTGAGTCGAAGTTGATGTCGCTCGAGAGACTGTCCCAGTTGCCGTCGAAGGCCAGGCCGATGAGGCGTCCCTGTCCGTCGAACATCGGTGAGCCGCTGTTTCCGCCAGTGATATCGTTGTTAGTGAGGAAACAGAGTTGCATCTCGCCTGTTGTCGGATCGGTGTACGGATCGAAATTCTTGGCAGAGAGGAGTTCTTTCATGATGGGCTCGGTAGCATATTCGAAGTTCTGCTCAGCCATATCCATCTTCTTCACGATGCTCGGTGCGGCGGTGTAGTAGCCCGACGGCTGACCGTTAAGCATGAATCCGCCCACCTGTCCGTAGCTCAGTCGCATGGTGAAATTAGCATCCGAGTAGTGAGGCATATCCTCTTCCATGCGCAGTTTGGCAGCACAGAGGTAACGCTCCTGCTCACTGATCTCATCGTTTAGCTTGCCCATGGCGGCCTGCTGGTCGGCAAGGAACTCGATGAGGTCAAGTCCGTAGCTCACACCACAGTCTTTCATGAAACTCTTTTTGTTGCAATAGATGCGCTTGCCCTGCTTCATGAGCACCGACTTCTTGAGCAGGTAGTCGACATAGCGCTCGTAGTTACCGCCGAACTTGGTCTTGATGGTGCGGTAGAAGGCTGGCAGATACTGCTGGCCTACATGCTGCTCATAGTTTTTAAGCAGGGCGATGAACACCTCACGGTCGAGCGCATAATCCCATTCGTTGCTGTTGTCGTCGAAGAGGAAATACTGTTTCTTGGGTTTCTCCTTCGGTCCGAACAGCGGCATGGCGTTATGGACGCGCATGGCACGGGTGGTGAACTCGTTGGTGCGGCGGAAGGTCTCGCTCCAGTACATGAAGGCGCGCACCCGCTCGAAACGCTGGTCGTACAGGTCCTCCAGCTTGTCGAAGTCGAGTTTGCCCTTCAGGAATCCTGTGCGTTGCTGCCACAGGCGCAGTTTCTGCTCAAAATCCTGTTTCTGCTGAATAATACCGATGGAATCGATACATTTGTTCATGCCGATGGAGTTTTTCCAGTAGTTGCTGCTCTGAGCATATTTCGAGTCGTACTTGATGCGCACGGCCTCGTCGGCACGCATGTGGCGGAGCATAATCTCCTGCTTCACGCCACGTACCTGAGCGCGCGGCTCGTTCTGGGCGTCGCGTCGTTCGCGTATGCCGTAGCTCGACAGGTAGCGGCTGGTGGAACCTGGATAGCCGATGGTCATCGAGAAGTCGCCCTCCTTATATCCCTGCATGGACACGGGAGCCCAGTATTTGGGGCGGTAAGGCACGTTGTCTTTGCTATAGGCAGCGGGACCGTTGGTCTTCGGGTCTGCATAGATACGGAACACCGAGAAATCGCAAGTCTGGCGGGGCCACATCCAGTTGTCGGTCTCGCCTCCGAACTTACCCATCGACTTGGGGATGGTGAACACCAGTCGCAGGTCGGTGAAGTCGCGGTAGGTAGTGGCATAGAACTTGTTGCGCTCGTAGAAAGAGTTGATCTCAAGGCGCAGGGTAGGGTCGTCCTTCTTCACCTCTTTCGACATCACGTTCTCGAGAGAGTCGAGCAATTGGGCACGACGGTCATTACTCAGGTTCTCGTAGCCCAGTTTCATCACGCGGTCGGTGATGTCGTTCTGGTCGACCATAAAGCTGACGAACATATTCTTGTTAGGCAGTTCCTCGTCATAGGTTTTGGCATAGAAGCCGTTCAGCATATAGTCGTGCTCAACGGTAGAGTGACTGCGGATGGCCTCGAAGCCGCAATGGTGGTTGGTGAACACCAGTCCGTCGGGCGAAACCACCACACCAGAGCAGTAGCCTGAGAAGTTGACGACCGCGTTCTTGATGGCGCTGTCGCCGTAATACAAGTCGTTGTAGGTCATTTGGAAACCTTCCTGCTGCATGCGCTCATAGACGGCGGGCGGCAGGTTGTAGAGTGTCCACATGCCTTCGTCGGCACGTGCGGTGACGACTGTTAGCAGTGTCAGCAGTAGTAATAGATTCTTTTTCATTGTTGTATTGTTTTGTTTATTGTTATTTCTTGGAAGCTGGTGGGTCTAGATAATCTAGAATATCTAGAGCATCTAGAAAATCTTGATAGCTTTCTGGCTCCTTCTATTTGAATTTCTTTCCGATCACAGGCAGGTTTTTCAGTGGCAAATCGTGGTAGATGATGTGCGCGACAAACAGGACGATGATGCCCGTGTTAACGATGAGCTCTGCCCAGAGAGGCAGGAACTTATTGGAAATGGTGATACCGACAAAGAACAAGGCTGCCACGGCCACATAAATAAAGATGTCTTTTAGCGGATACTGAATCTTATAGTAATGCTGTCCGATGAAATAAGACAGCATCATCGACGTGGCATAGGCTACAAAGCCAGCCCATGCACAGGCCATATAGCTGAAGCGGGGGATGAACAGCACGTCGATGATAATCAGAACCAGTGCTCCAATCCCAGAGAAATAGGCACCCCAGATGGTGCGGTCGGTAAGCTTATACCAGAATGAGAGATTGAAGAATACACCGAACATGATCTCGGCAGCCATCACGATGGGCACCACCTTCAGTCCTTCCCAGTAGCTTTGTCCGATGATGAACTTCAGCACGTCGAGATAGCCCATGACGCAGAGGAAGGCCAATAACGTGAAAATCACGTAAAACTTCATGGCCTGGGCGTAGGTCTCGCGGTTGTCCTTGTCCTTCGACTTGCCGAAGACAAAAGGCTCATAGGCAAAACGGAAGGCCTGGGTGATCATAACCATGATCATCGCTATCTTGATGCAGGCACCATAGATGCCCAGCTGCGCGCGGGCCTCCTCGACGGAACCGTCGTAGAAATAAGGGAACAGAATCTGCGAGGCTGCCTGATTGAGCTGACCAGCCACACCCATGACGAGCAGCGGCCACGTGTATTTGAGCATGCGGCGGCAGGCAGCACCGTCGAAGCCAAAGCGGAAACCGCGCAACTCCTTCCAGAGCAGAAGCAGTGAGCAAACGGTACACACCAGATTGATATAGAACACAAAGGCCACATCGAGTGTGAACTGATCGTCGTAAATGCCGAAGGGATTGAGTTTCAGAGTCGGCAAGACAATCAGGTAAAGCAGGTTGAGCGTGATGTTCAACAGGATGTTGATAATCTTCAGAGCCGCGAATTTCACCGGTCTGTGCTGATAGCGCAAGTAAGCGAAGGGAATGGCCATGAAGGCATCAATGGCCACAGTGATATACATCACAGCCACATACTCAGGATGGTCGGCATAGCCCATGGCAGAGGCGATGGGCTGGAGCAGGGCCAGCACCAGCACGATAGACAGCAGCGAGGTCGTGGCCAACATGCGCAGGGTGGTCGAATAGATTCGCTCCGGCTGTTCGCCCTCTTTGCTCATAAAGCGGAAGAAGGTGGTCTCCATGCCGAATGTCAGCAAAATGATCAGGATTGACACGTAGGCATAGACGTTGGTGATGACACCATATTCACCACCCGAGGCAGCAAATCTTGCTGTCTGAATAGGCACCAGCAGATAGTTGATAAACCGGGCTACGATGCTGGAGAGCCCGTAGATAGCCGTGTCTTTTGCTAGTGATTTGAGGTTTGGCATGATGATTACTCTAATTTCTCTGATTACTCTGAATTATTCCGATTACTCTGAATACTCTGATTATTCTGATTACTCTGAATTATCCGAAGAAGAAATAGCCGATACCGATGGCGGCAATGATACCTGCCAGGTCGGCCAGCAGTCCACATACTACAGCATGGCGCGTATAGCGCACACCGATGCTGCCGAAATAGACCGCCAATACGTAGAAGGTCGTGTCGGTAGAGCCTTGGAAGATACAGCTGAGACGGCCGACAAACGAGTCGGGACCATAGGTGGTCATCGCATCGACCATCATTCCGCGCGCACCACTGCCCGAGAGCGGTTTCATCAGGGCCGTAGGCATGGCGTCAACCCATCCGGCATCGGCTCCGAAGAGTCCTACTATCCATTTCAGTCCGTCGATCAGCATGTCCATGGCACCACTGGCGCGGAACACACCGATACCCACCAAGATGGCAATCAGATAGGGAATAATACGCACGGCGGTCTCGAAACCGACCTTGGCACCCTCGATAAAGGCATCATATACATTCACACGCTTGCGTATGCCGGAAAGGATGAATCCCACAATGATGAGCAGCAGCATCATGCTGGCTATGGTTGTACTCACCGTGTTCATAGTGGCGGAGTCCAATTGGCTGAATCCCCAGATGGTGCCGGCAACCACCACGCAGGCGCCTCCGAGCGTGAGCAGGATGGTACGGTTCAGCAGGTTGATGCGCTGATAGAGGCTGGTGACGATGATTCCGGCAAGAGTTGAGAAGAATGTGGCCAGCAGTACGGGTATGAAAATGTCGGTCGGCTGGGCTGCTCCCATCTGTGCACGGTAGGTAAGAATGCCCACAGGAACGATGGTCAGGCCGCTGGTATTGAGCACCAGAAACATGATCATCGGATTGGTGGCCGTGTCTTTCTTCGGGTTCAGCGTCTGCAACTGCTCCATGGCCTTCAGTCCCAGGGGTGTCGCCGCATTATCGAGGCCCAGCATGTTGGCGGCAATGTTCATGAAGATGCTGCCGGTAGCGGGATGCCCTTTCGGGATATCGGGGAACAGTTTGGTGAAAATCGGGCTCAGCATGCGAGCAAAGGCATTCACGATACCACCTTTCTCACCGATTTTCATAATGCCCAGCCACAAGGCGAGCACACCGGTCAATCCGATGGAAATCTCAAAAGCTGTTTTCGACGTAGAGAACGTGCTGTCCATCATGGCCGGAAACACGGTGGTGTCGCCCATGAATATCAGCTTCGCTAACGCAACAATAAATGCGATAAGGAAAAATGCAATCCAAATATAATTAAGTACCATATTGGATGCAAAAGTAAAACAATTTTTCCTTATCGCAAAAACTTTTAGTTGTAAATGCCGAACGACAAGCCAATTTGGCTGCGATTCAGGCTGTTGTTGGTCTTCAGATAGTCACCATAGGCACTGACGAACATCCGCGAGCGCACGCCTTTGATGGTGAGCGGGAACTGCCAGGTGAGCTTCAGGTGCGCACGCCAGTAGTCGGCCTCATAGAATGCCATGTCGGGAATCAGCACGCTTACTGCATAGTCGCCCTCGCGCTCAGCCAGTTGCAGGTCGGCCTTGTTGGAGAAATGATAACCGGCGTTGGCCTCTACCCACAGACGGTCGCCCAAAAGAGCCGAACCGCCCTCAAGCTGCAGGTCCATGGCACCGTACTCAAACTTCGACTCGGGCAGCAGGTGCTTGTTCTTCGCATTGTGCAACTTGGCAAAAACACCGATGAAATGGTTGATTCTTGCGGTTCCGTCGGTCAGATTGGCACGATAACGGAGGCTGGCATCGAGCAGATTCACCTGATAGCGTTTCTTGAAGGTAATCTGAGTGTCGTAGCGATAGCTGTTGTATCCCGTCTGCGGGTCGCTCGTGATGACCAGCTCCTGACGGTACTCGTCGGCATAAGCCTGCTCATAGGCGGCCTTGATGTCCAGCTGATGGATGGCGTTGCCTGTCTGAATGCGGTTCTGCGTGGTAAAGTCGAAACCGTAGTTGACGTATTTTCCCGGCTCGTACTTATACGTTCCGTAGACACCTTCATGGCCATTGCGCATGCCGATGGTGCTGACCGAACTGAAGGCTGTTCCCTGATAACCGTACGAAAGTTCACCTCCGAAGATGTGATTGACCCACTCGCGAGTAAAGCCGGCATATCCTCTGGTTGTTCCCATGGCACTTTCCATACCTGTCATGATGTAGTATTTCAGTGTGGCGTCTGTCTGGACGGTGTTGATATTGGGAATTTTCTCCTTGCGGCGCTCGTAGTAGGCGGCCGCACCCAGCGTGTTGTTGCCGAACGACCAGGTAACGGCAGGCGTAATCTTATAGTCTAACAGTTGTGAGCGTGAGCGCGGGTCGCGCAGACGGCTGAGGTCGCCTACCTGATAATCGAGCCTTGCTCCGACGCGCACACCACCCAGGCTGTTGGTTCCTACAGCTGCGGTCAGGTCGAAATCCTGGTTGTCGTACTTACCCATGACGCTGCTTCCACCGAAGAACGGGTTCGAGTTGTAGGGCCGCATGACGTCGCACCACGCACGTTCCTTGGTCCGTCCCATGTTGAAACGGAATTTCCCATAGCCGTAGAGATACTTTCCGATGGTCTGATAACGCTCGGTGAAGAACTCCAGTTGGTTGCGCTGTCCGCCTTCCTGCACCCGGTGGAAGTCGCCTTCACGGTGCGACAGGTCGAACATAGCTATGCCACGGTTGCGCGTCGAGTCGACGGTCAGACCGGCGGCATTGCCCGTATTGCGCCATAGTTGCATGACATCATCATATTGATATTCGCCCATTCCGGCCAGACTGGTCTGTGCCGTGGCTGCCGCCGAGCAGCCCAACATGAGCATGAGGCCGTATATTGTCTTATTCATCATATTCGCGTATTCCTATGGTTGTTGATACTTTGAAGTCGGCAGTACTGTTGTTGGTGTCCTGCAGAATCTTATGTCCGTCCTTACCGCGGCGCGAGGATGTCTTACGGTACATAATCTCGCCCGTATATCCGCTGGCAGCCTCGATATTGGCGTAGCCCGCGTCGAGGTCGTCGTAGAAGCGCTTGGTGGCCAGGTCGATGCCTTTGGCCGACTTCTTCAGGATTTCCACGGCGTCGATGACGTATTTCTTAGGCATCACCTTCCACTGGTTTCCGCTGGTCTTACCGTAGTTGTAGGCGAGATCCCAATCCTCGATATTGTCGTCGGTGCGGAAAATGACCAGTGCACAGGGTCCGCCTTGTGTCAGGTTCATGATGGGCAGCGAGGAGACATAAGTGTAGACCAGATCCATGTCGCGCACATCAGGATTGTTGACATATGCGTTTTTCGGGCGTGTGTCGTTCACGTCGAAATCGGCAGTAAGCAGATTGTGCGATGCCGAGGCATTCACAGTATGGTCGATAGCGCAGTTGGCAATGACCACCGTACCGCCGGGAGCTACCTTATGGTCGGCATCCAGCGGAATGCGGAACACCTGCTTGAGCATGATGACCTCGTTGTTGAATTTCTCTTCCAGCTGTGGCAACGTGTAGGCAGGTGTACTGTTCGACTCTACCAGGCCGATATATAGACCGGCAACGTCGATTTCCTTGTCGCTCTGGTTGTACAGTTCGATATACTGGTCTACCACGTAGTTCTTGTTGTTGTTGTCCTTACATCCCGACGAGGCAATCTTTCCGATGACCAGCGAGCGGTTGATGGCCAGCTGGGTGTTCAGCCGCAAGGGTGTGGTCGACTGGTCTTCGGTGAGCAGTTGTGAGTTGATGTTGCCCGAGACGACGGCACCCTCGTTGACAATGGGGTCGCCGGTGAGCTGTGTGTATTCCTCGGGAGTGATGTCCCATGAGGTAGAGACGCTGTATACATCAGGAATAATGCCCTTGAACGAGGCCACGCCCTGCGCGTCGGTGGTGGCAGTGACAGTGTTCGAAGTGTTCAGCTGGGTCAGCGTCACGGTGTGTCCCTCCATGTCGGAGCCTTGAGTGAACTCCTCGGGCATGACCAGTTGGATGTCTACCGACACCTCACGGGTCACATCGTCGTAGTCGATGCAGGAGGTCAGGAAACAGATGGTAAAGAGCAAGGAACAGGAGAATAGTCCTGTTATGAGTGATTTTGCTCTTCTTTTATGATGATAGTTGGTAGTCATAAGAATCAATTGTATGTTATCAATCGTCAATTACAGATTAAATGAAAGCTCCACACCGTAGCTGAAGGTGCCTGTGTTGCGCTGTACCAGCGTGTTGCTGATGTTGGTTTTCATGTAAGGTTCGTAGAACATCAGGTTGTTCACGTAGAGCGACAGTTGGCCAATCTTGCCCAGTTCCTTGGTCAGACGGCCCTGCAGGTTCCATGTCACGGGCTGCTTCACGGGCAGCGCGTCCGAGCTTTTCAGCGTCAGGCGTTCCATGCTCACTCCCTCAATCTCGGTCTGGCTGGTCACCTCATGGTATTGCAGGTCGGTGTCAATCCATCCGATAGGACGCTTCTCAAATATGGCCGAATGGCGATAGTCCTGCCAGATGACCTGTGCGGTGAAAGAGGCGACCATCTTCAGCTCGGGAATATGGGTCACTGTGCGCAGTGTGTTCACAAAGCGGCGGTATTTATCGTAGTCCTGCCCCGACGGATAGACCACCTTACAGGGAGTCAGTCCGTAAGCGGAATAACTGGTCGGCAGCAGCGAGGCGGGTATCGAGCGCGAGTCGGTGTCGGTCGACCAGGTCTTGGTCTCGTTCAGCGCGCCGCTGAACATCAGCTGGGTGCGCAGCGGTTTAATCTCACCGAGGTCGATATCGAACTCTATGCCTCGGTTGGTAGTCGAGTTGGTGTTGCCCACACGGCCGGTGGTCATGAAGATAACATCCTGGCGGGTGGGGCTGTTGAAGTTGATTTGGGTGGCTTGTCCCGGACTGATAATCAGGGCTTCTGTTCCGAAATAGTTGGCGGTATAGGTCATATACTCGGTTACCGGTCCGAAGCCTTTGGGCGTCTTGTCACGATAAGCCAGCAGACTGAGGTGGCGGTTGCCGGGAAGTTTGAAGTCTACACCGATCTCCACCTTCGTGGTGGTGGCGTTCTTCATGTCTTTCGAGAACTTCACCTCGTACATCTGAGTGTGGTAGTAGAGCAGCTGAGCAGCCGGATCGTTCTGTGGCATGTAACTGGCAGCCACGCGGTCGTTGTATTTCTTGTCGGGATAGAGGTAGTTCAGACCCGGTGTCTTCGAGTTCATGCCGACGCCTCCGCGCAGGGTCATCCACTTGGTCACGTCGAAACTCATGTTCAGTCGGGGCGAGACTGCCGTAGTGGCCACATCGCCGAAAGGCTGCATGGCGGTGAAACGTATGCCGGCGGTAGCCTTCAGACGGTTCACCTTGTTGATGTTCCACGTCAGGGCGTCCTCTGCATACGCCGACAACTGGTGCAGGCCGGGAATGTCGCTGAAGGCGCGCGGGCGGCCGTCGGAGTTCGGACGGTAGGGATGTGCGTCGTCCTCGTTGTAGTAACCCTTGCCGTTGTTCCAGTCGTAACGGTAGTCAGCACCCAGCTTGAAACTCTGGATGGTCTTGCCCTTGCGCAGGAAGAACGCGTCGTTTACCTTCAGGTAGAGGTTGCCCGGACGGCTCTCGGTGATACCTGTGGCCAGATACGACTGCGTCATCCATGGCACTGCGTAGTAGCCGGTCTCCATGGCTGTGATGATGGGAATCATTCCGCCGCTGCCCGTCACGTACGAGGAATTCTTCGTGTCGGCCTTGCTGACGCTCAGTCCTGCTGTGTACGAGAGCGTGCGCATCAGCGGTTTGTCCACTTGTATGCGCCCGTTGTGGGTCACGTTGATGTTCAGGTTCTTGTTCTCAAAGTAGGTACCGTCGTCGATGGCATCGGGATCGTTGCCGCTCCAGTCTTTCGCGTTCATGATGCGCAGTTTGGTGTTGGTGTGCCATTTCTTCGAGATATCGTAGCCGTAGCCCAGGTTCAGCGTATAACGGTCGTACGAGCGGGTCTTCTGTCGGGGGTCGCCCCATGCCTGTGCGTAGTCGGCATTGATGTTCAGGATGCCAGCCTTGCCCAGATTGAAACCCTTGCCCAGCGAGTAGTTCATGGTCGAGGGATTGATTTTCGCCTTGGCCTGCCACGGTGTGACACCCACTTTCGAGTGCACAACCACCAGTCCGCTGGTCAGATCACCGTATTCGGCTGAGGGGATACCGCGGATGACTTCCACCTCGTTGATGTTGTCGGCGGATACTTGTCGTAAGTCTGTACCTGCAAAAGCGGTGCTCGAGAAAGAGCCCTGCGACACGTTTCCGTTGTTCGACATCGGCATTCCGTCGACCACGATACTGCTTCCGAAGGCACTCGTGTTGTTGTTCACCAGCGTGCGCAGCTGCAGGTTTGACTGCGAGGTGAGGTCCTGATTACCCATCAGCTGACCGGGAATCAGCTGCATGATATCGGCAAGAGAGTTCGCCTGCAGGTGGTCGATGGCCTGACGGCCCACAATCGAGCTGGTCGAGGTGCCGCTCTCGTTGCGCTTGGCAGTCACCGTCACTTCTTTCAGGGCAAGTGAAGTAGGAATCATCTGGAACTTCAGACTCATGTTCCGCTCCACTTTTATCTGCGTGGAGATAGGTTCGAAACCCACATAGCTGATGGTCAGCGTGTAGGTTCCGCTCGGAACATTCTTCAGCGTGGCCTTACCGTCCATGTCGGTAACAGCCATGGCACCCGCCGGTTTCAGCTGGCAGGTACCCATAATGACAGGTTCCTTCGTGCCTTTTTCGGTCACTTCGAGGGAAACCGTGTGCCCGCCATGACCGCCCGTGGCGCTTTTCTGAGCCTGAGTGGTCAGTCCGAAAAACGACAACAGTAATGGCAGGACAGCCTTAAGAAATAGGTTGTTTTGCATATTAGGAAATAATTAGAATTTTTCAATCTCTCATGGTAAGGGTTTATAATCCGTAGGGAATGCAATAGGTATACTAGCATGAACCGCTGCAAAGATACAAATAAAACCTTGAAAGTGCAATACCTGAAGCGTGGTATTTTTCATCTCTAACTGAAAATCACTCTTACCCCCTGTGGTAACATCAGTCTGCTGCCAGGAGAAAGACGTCGTTTGCACGTTTCTTTTTCATCAGTTACAACGGCACAAACGGTCAGTTGCGCAGCCAGAGTTATCAATGACGGTAGAAAAAGGCATCAGTGACGGTGCTAAAAGACATCAATGATGCTACAAAATAGCATCATAACGGTAGAAAAAAGTATGAATGACGGTGCAAACAGGCATGAATAGAGGTACATTCATGCATGAATAGAGGTACATTCAGGCGTTGTTGAGGGTACAAACAGGCATCTCTTGGAAGCTCTCACTCCAGTGATAGGATCCTCTCACTCCAGTGATAGCTTTCTCTCACTCCAGTGATAGATTGCTTTCACTCCAGTGATAGTCTCGTTTCACTCCAGCCGTAGTCCTTGTTTCAATGGTCTTTCGTCTCACAAACGCTTTCAAGGCCGAAAGTCACCGTTGACAAAGAAAAGCGCTTGGGAAACCCCGACAAGCCCGCTTTTCCTGATGCAAAGATACAAAATAATCTGCGGATAAACAAGTGTTCGGATGGTTTTCTTGGTCAGGATATCCAAAGACTTCCATAAAATAATCGCCCTGCACCAGAACTCTGATGCAGGGCAATTGTGTCTATCGTCGCATTATCTTTCGAACGACCTTCTTACCGTCGGGCCACTGGAGGTAGATGACATAGGTGTCGGCCCTTTGCACTTGCACAACATCATATGCCTTGAGGCTCCTCTTGCCTGCCAGCTCACGGCCTGACATATCGTAGACCTTGCAGTCGGCACCCTCGGCACCGCCAATCGTGACGGCTCCATCCGCATAGGCAACCCTGATGTTGTGGTTGTCGGCAGTTGTGGTATTGATGCCTGTCTGTTCGCTCACCTGATAGATGAATGTAGCCACATCGCTGTCGTAGAGGTATTCAGCCACGGCAAAGACTTTCACGGTGACAACGCCCGCCGGCAGCGTGAATGGTCCGGTGTAGAGAATGCGTGTCTCCTCATTGCACGGGCAGCTTCCATCGAGCGTGTAATAGATGGTAGCGCCTTCGGTAGCGCACTCAAACGACAGCTGGGTTCCTCCCTCCACCTGCTCGCCGTTCCGGATGGAGGCTGTCGGCGTGCTCGCCATCTCGTTCTCCACATCCACTCTCACCTTCGACTGTGCCTGAACATCGGTGTTGTCCATCGTCAGCGTGAGCATGGCAGCACCCGGCAGATCACCGTTCAGCGTCAGCGTGGCCAGTCCGTTCTCATCAACTGTTATCGTCTGCTTGTCGAGCGAGGTAATCAGGCTCGACGAGAGACGGGCGTTCAGCGTCTTTCCTGCCGATACTTCCCGCGGCATTACCAGTACCTGTACGGTCTTCGTTCCCTCGTAAGGAACGGTGAGCACACTGTCGATGACGATGGCGGTAATCTCCGGTTCAATAACAACTTTCTCTGTATGGTCGGCTCCCATCTGGATATTGCAGTAACTCTCCACGCTTCCCTTCACCGTGACGTAGACCTCATCGCCGGCATGGAACGGATCCTCGGGCACGAACTTCACCTTCGACACATAGGTATTCTCCCCTGCAGGCGACTGTTCGGTGTTCAGCATCTCCAGATGTCCGTTGCGCGTAGCGCCGTCCATCTTCACGATGACATTCTGATTGCTCATCGTCTCCGGCAGCATGTATTTGCTCATCTCGATGGTGATGCCGCTTTCCGCACCCCGCATCTGTCTTACGGTCGGTGGCGTGGTCTGCTTCATGCCCACGTTCACGTCGAGCTGTGGCGGTGGAACGGGCAGCCACTCAGAGTAGCAGGTCTCATAACCTTCCTTCTCATACTTCACCTGCCACTCGCCCTGCGGCACATCCCAGCGGTAGAATCCTGCCTCGTCGGTCACCAGCGGGTTCTCCTGCGAGTAGTCCTCGGCATTCCATTTCACGGCACTTCCGTTCTTTTTCTGGTAAACCGTGGTGGTCACACCCGGCAGGCGGTTGCTCAGCACAGCCTCATAGACGAAGCCCGACGGGTCGAGAATCGGCTCAACGGATGGGGTAGTGAAGTTGATGGTGTTGTCGTCCTTGTTCTCAACGAAGGTCTCTTCCTTACCGTCGGTAGAGGTGATGGTCTCTGGGTCTTTCTCCTTCTTGCAAGAATTATAAGCATTTTTAATCCGCTGGTTTATGTCAGTATACTTCTTGATGATTCCGGCATTCTTCTTTGAAGACCAAGATAGACACTTGTCACGGACTCCCTCGAAGTCCTTATATGCAAATACTTTGTCTATTCCATCAATAACCTTGCCAGAAACTTGTCCTATCAAACCTCCCAGTGTTTCAGCAGAAGTTTCTAATGATGTGTTCTTGATTAACGTGGTCTGAAAAGCCTTATTCAGTTTTGAATTGACAAACTTGGCAGATTTCAGATACTTCCCAAGGCCTAAGGTCCCTATAAATGTGGCCACACTCCATCCTAGTTTTTTCTTGTATTCCGTCAGATACTTGTTATATTTCTCTATCAGTTGGTCTTCTTCCGGCCATATTTTTGTCTGCATTTCATTTGAGAACGTCCCCCTCAAATTTTTCGAAAGGCGGAAAGTCCCGTCAGGACATTTTGCAAGAATACTGTTAAAGGTGCTCTGGCGTTTGTTGGCATATTTCTTTTCATATTTTTCCAGTCGTTTTCGCATATTCTTAAAATCCTTATTAGCATGGATAAATTCTGATAAGCCGAGAATATCTTCAAGGCCATCGACAAATTCACTACCCAGTTCTGAAAGGAATTCTTTGATGCGAGTCTTGCCTTTGCTGTTCTTTTTTGCATACATATACGGGTCAGAGAGAGTAATCCGAAAAGCTTCTTTCTCACCTAAATCAACAAATACGACGGAGATGGAGTTGTCGGTAGTTTCAGTATATGTACCTATGCCACCCTCTTCAGTTTTCAAATAAGCAAACTGATAGTTACTCATCATAGTCTCTGCTTCGGAATATGTCATTCTCTCAATGCGGTATTGATAGTAATTGTATGTCTCTGGAATTGTAAGGCCAAGCAGGGCTGATGTCTCACTCTCTTCAATGACCTCCATCCTCACTTTCTCCTCAAAGAAATTGTAGATATGATTGGCGATAGCAGCCATTTGTTTGGCCATGTCATTCATGCTCTCCATACGTTCCTCATCAGATACTTCCCGAGTATAATCATAGTCAACCGTCACGTTTTGTGGCAACTTATAACTGTCATACTTTGATGTAGCCACCCATGCTTGCTGTTTAGAGTCAAACAAGGCTGGTAATATGCGGATAGTACCGTCGGAAGCCTTCACCATAAAATTCACATCATCTACCAGTTCGGGATCATTTCTGGTGAATTTAGCCAGGAAGGTAAAGTCGGTCTCAGAATAGAAATCATAGTGTTTCGCAGAGGTCGTTCCATTTATCAGGTCGAAGTCTACGGTGATATTGTCTTTATGCCAACCGTTATAGAAGGTCATAGTTACAGATGCGGGGAGAATACATGACTTATCATACAACACACTTTTCACAACACTCGTCAATATCCATCCCTCCTGAGTCTTTGCTTTAGTAATAATATCATGATAAGATAGATTGTAGGCTTTATATAACTCACATTGGGCTGACCATGATCCATCACTATTGGCTGTCGTTTTTCCAATTTGTACGTCGCCATCATAAATCTTTACCTCACTATTAGGATTCGTCAAGCCATTTACATGAATGGTTTGAGTTGCAGTGGTGGAAGGTAAGTTGATTGAAAGAGCCTCTCCATCGAACTGTGCTACTCCCAATGACCGTGGAGTGGTTATCTCCTTGTCGAAAGAAACGTAAGCTGTGGAACGATAGGAATTGGCCTCAATGGGAATAATACAGCATTTAATCTCTCCCTGTGCCTGTTCTTTTGTCAGATGGATGCTAAGTGTGTTGTCGTTCAGTGTATAAGCCTGTTCACTTCTGTTTGCCATCACAGAGTTCTCCACCAGCTGGCATCCTTCTGGCAAGTCTATAGTAAGATTAACAGAGTTTACCTTATTATATAGTTCTTCATCGATGTTCACTCTTGCTGACAACGTGACATAATTACCAATGACGACAGAAGACTTGTCTGCCAGCAGACTGCCGTCGAAGAGGAACAGCGATTCATTCAGCTTCGGAATGGAACCTGTCGAGACCGTAGTTATCTTGCCATCTTCTACTTCCACTTGAGAGGTAAGATAATCTTTACCAGCCACCAGATTGAGCTCAGACAGTTTTGACAATTCCGAAATGCTGGAAAGCAATGCAGACTGTCCGATGGAGACAAGTGTATACGTGCCTTGTTTAACATGTCTCAGTTGTAGCGTCTCACCATTGTAAATTCCTCTTTTCACCAAATAGCCGTTGCTGTTGTAAAGATAGCCTACAGTTCCGCTGTTTCCGCTCGATGCATAGGTAGCAGAGATACCGCCCAGTTCGATAAAGTTCAATTCTATACTATTGGTACCTTTTTCATCTATATAAAAAGTTGTAGAGGCATCCGCCAAGTTATTTTTCTTACTTTTAGCAGTGATGAGAATGTCTTCCCATGCGTTCACTCCAGAATTGATGACCAATGTCCCATTATACTGTACCGTAAAATCGGTGATTTCATTTCCAGTCATCTCGTTTGTCAAGGTTAGCTGCAGATCATAGAGCCTCCCTGGAAGAAGATCTGTCGTCACCTCATCGTTTTCCGAGGCAACAGGGGTGTAATCAATTTTTACAGGGATAACATAGCCAGTTATTGGTTTGAGTGCAATGACTCCAAGGTCACCGTTACCATTCAAGCTACTGCGATGAATGACGGCATCCATATATCCATCGCAACAGATAATAATCTCTGTGTCATCGTCATAGACTTCTATCGAAAACTCGCCTTGGCTATTTGTCTGTATGTTGTATGTCTCTTCAAATTTTCCGTTGAGCATCTGCTTGACATGTATGGTTGCTGTTTTCTCACTGATGTCCTCTGCAGAAACTCGGCCACTAAGATTTACTCTGCCAATTTTCTGTAGGTGGCAAACAACTGTAGTATCGTTT
>JAEEXN010000147.1 GCA_016291595.1 Prevotella sp. | reverse complement strand
TCCCGAGACGTTCGGCGACCGCCGCGATGTAATTCTTGATGGTGAGGCCTATTTTATGGTTGACAAGGACAAGAGCCGCCAGTTTGTGGTGAACACTACGCAAGGCGACGTGAAAGTGTATGGTACCGAGTTTTGGGTTAACACGAGAGCAGATGCTCAGGCCTCTCAACCCTTAACGGTAAGTTATCAATTAGCTCTTGTTAGTGGTTCTATCAGCTTCACCCCTACCAACGGCAAGGAGGCGATGCTGAAACCTGGTCAGGAACTGTCAATTGTCAATTCCCAGTTGTCAATTACTGATGTCGATACAGCTCCGTATGTGGCTTGGAATACAGGCAACTTTGTGTTCGATGACTGCCCGCTGGAGCAACTTACAGACGTGCTGGCTCGCTGGTATGGCATGAAAGTAAGGTTCTATAGTGATTCTTCGCGCCACATTCTTTTCACGGGAATATTAAGTCGCTATGCTGATGTGATGACATCGTTGGAGTCGATTTCAGCCGTTGCTAATGTCGAAATCACCATCGAGGGAAATACTATCATCGTGAAATAAATTATAACTATCCATAACTAAAACCATTAACAAAACATGAAACAAGCCAAACGAATCAGCCTGTTGCTGCTCTTTGCCCTGTGGCTGGCCGCCCCGGCAGCCATTCCCCTTGTTGCGCAGAACATCAATAAGACCGTGACGCTGAGCCTGAAAAAGGCCAGTGTAAAAGATTTCTTCACCGAGATGA
Organism: Prevotella sp.; assembly: GCA_016291595.1. Taxonomy (GTDB): domain Bacteria; phylum Bacteroidota; class Bacteroidia; order Bacteroidales; family Bacteroidaceae; genus Prevotella. The sequence goes on along the minus strand of JAEEXN010000147.1, from coordinate 2,504 downwards.
AGAAACAAACCGGACTTGACTTTATCTGCAGTTCAGAGCTAGTGAAAAACCTGCCTGCCGTGACCGTTAATGCCAAGGGCGTCGATGCAGGGCGGGTGCTCGACAATGTCATAGCCCAACTAGGCTGCAAATACACCGTCAACGGCAGTATTGTCACCATTACCAGTATCCAGCAAACGGCAAAGAAACGACTGCTGAGCGGTACGGTAAGAGACGAGAATGGTGAGACATTGCCCGGAGCACTTATCCGCGTGAAGGGAACAGCACTACAAGCCTATACCGATGCCGATGGAAACTATCAGTTGGAAGTACCGACTGGCGATTGCGAGTTGGAGATAACCTATCTGGGTATGAACACTCAGACGCTTGCCCTGACCAAAGGCACCGACACCCTGAAGCGCAATGTGCGCATGGACTCTGACAACCGACTCAACGAAGTGGTGGTGACAGGTTATCAGACCATCTCGAAAGAGCGAGCCACGGGTGCCTACAGCATAGTGAACAGCAAGGATCTTGAAAAACGACATGCCACCAATCTCTCGCAGGCTCTCGACGGACTGATGGCTGGTATGCAAGGAAACAACGACGGTCGAGGTGGCAAACGCTTTACCATTCGCGGCACAGGCACATTGCTTGCCGACGTTACTCCGCTCATCGTGGTCGACGGATTCCCTATTACCGACAATCCTAGTAGCGGAGCTGACAGCAATCCCAACCTCAATGCACTTGAACGTCTCAACACCGACGACATAGAGAGCATTACCCTGCTGAAAGATGCAGCAGCAGCCAGTATTTGGGGAGCGCGCAGTGCCAATGGCGTAATTGTCATTACCACCAAAAAAGGCAGCCGCAACAACAAGTGGACGGTGGAGGCCGGCACACAGTTTACGGTGGAAACAAAGCCCGACGTGCAGCAGCTCACCAATCTGGCCACGTCTGAGCAAACAATCAACTATATGCGGTGGATGTATGAAAACAATATGATTAGTACGCCTTTCACCACCTCTATCGACAACCTGTACCGCCCCATTACGCAGGCTGACCTGCTGATGCATCAGGGATATCTCACAGGAACGCTCTCGAAAGACGAGATGAACGCCCAACTCAATAAGCTGGCGGCCATGGATAACCGCCAACAGATAAAAGACAATCTGTTGAAGAGCGTGTTGCGCAACCAGACCAACGTAGCCGTTTCGGGTGGCATCGGTAAGTGGCGCACCCGTGTGTCAATGGAATATAATTACGATTCGGGTAACTTTGTAGGCAGCAACGATAACAGTTGGAAACTGGACTGGAAGAACGATTACGACTTGAATAAGTATGTCTCGTTGACAGCCGGTGTAAACTTGGTTCACAGTAACCGCCATGCATCGCTCTTGGGCATCAGCTCTATCAGCGAGCTGGCACCCTATGAGATGCTGCTCAACGACGACGGGTCGTATGCCTCGAACTCGCACAACTCCTATAACAGCCACATTTTGCAGAATCTGTTCAACTGGAGTGGTTTTACCTATAAAGACATGAATTACAACCTGTTGCAGGATGCCCGCACAAGGTTGCGCCGCACTGTGAACACCCAGATGCGCACCCAGCTGGGACTGCAGGTAAATATCATCGAGGGTCTGCGCTTCAACAGTAAATTCCAGTATGAGACCAGCCGCTACCGGCAAAAAGATAACAACAGCGAAGAGAGTTTCTACACTCGCTACAGCGTGAACTATTTGACCCCTGCCGACTATGAAGGCAATGCACTAGGGCCATCAGCATTGCCCGCAGGAGCCATTGTCATCAACCGGAAAGGCAAAAACCACAGTGCTCTGTTCCGCAATGACTTCACCTTCGATCGCGTGTTTGCCGACAAACATGCCATCAATGCCGTGGCAGGAAACGAAATCAGCAACTACTACTACGAGTCGTGGACCAATCCCTATCTTTACGGAGTGACCGCCAACAGTGCCGGAATAAACGGAAAAACGGGCTATTTCGACACGATGGACAACTCGCAGAGCACCATAAGCGGTGTGCCCGCCAACGGCAAGGAGTTTGTCTATACATCGTGGAATCACAACCGATTCGTGTCGTTCTATGGTAATGCCTCTTATATGTATGACAACCGCTATGGCCTCTCGGTGAGTGCCCGAAGCGACGCCTCGAACCTCATCACTAGCGAGCCTAAATACCGCTGGTCACCACTGTGGTCGGTAGGAGCCATGTGGAATATGGCCAACGAGAGCTGGCTGAAGGACAACAACACCATCAACCGCCTCACACTGCGCCTTACATATGGTAAAAATGGTAATGCGGCCACCTCATCGTCGGCCCGTACCACCATTAGCACCAGTGCGTCGAGCGTTGACGAGGCCACCGGTTTCTATCCCGGCAGCATATACGACTACGGTAACCCCACCCTGCGATGGGAGAAGACAGCCATCACGAATGTGGGTATCGACTTCTCGTTGTTCAACAATCATGTGTATGGTTCGGTGGACTATTACAACAAGAAG
>JAEEXN010000071.1 GCA_016291595.1 Prevotella sp. | reverse complement strand
GGTGTAGAGGCCGGAATTCTTAAATGCCCGGTCGCCAATCTCTGTGAGGGTTGTGCCGATGACAGTACGGATGCTCGTACACTCTTCGAAAGCTCCCGTTCCCACATACTCAACGGATTCCAGTCTCACTGTTCCATTAGTGGTTCCGATAGTCGATAAAGCTGTGCATCCCTTCATGGCATTCTCGAGGAACTGGGTGTTTTTGTATCTGATTTTTGCATTGGTGATAGCTGTGCATCCCTCGAAAGCACTGGCTGCGATTTTAGAAGAGGGCAGCACCACACCGTTGTAGGTCTCATTGTAGGAAGCGGATGCTCCCGACTCTGTAGAATATACCAAGGTGGTGAGGGCGGTACAGTCCTTAAAGGCTCTCTCGCCAATCGTGTATGAGCCATTGATGCTCATAATGATCTTCTTCACGGTGGTGTTTCCTTCAAATGCCCCAGGGCCAAAGCCTTTCACTTCTGCGGATTTTCCGTCCTGGACAATCGACTCCGGAATGGTGACCACCTCGTCACTGCCGCTATATTTCTTTACATAGGCATTGCCGCTGGTGTAGAAACCGAACTCGAAATCGGGATACGGATTAGATGTGTCGCCAAACTCCAAATAGCCGGTGCCACCAGAGAAGGAGGTGTTGGTTGTTACTTTCACGAAATTGTCGAGAGTCTCGCGATCCTTGTACTCAAACAAATAATATCTCACGGCATCGGTCGAGGCAGGCAGTGTGGTATAATCGGTGGCTGCCTTCAAAACATTTGTGTAGGTGACCGTTGGCGACGAACTTAATAAGGACAGGGTGAAGGCCGGTGATGTCTTGTCTCCTGTGTATTGAACAATCAGGGCTGTATTGGCAGGCAGTTCTTTTTTGGGAACATCTTCCATAACCAAGTTCACACTGCCGTCGTCGGTCTCGGTGGCCGACTTGACATATTTCACCGTCAGATTCGCGTTGTTCAGCGTGAAGGGTACTTTGCAGCTGATGACCTTTACGTAGGAACTCTCGTCGAACGTGAGGTAGGCCTTCAGCACCGAGGCATTATTCACTTTCAGCGCCTCTACTATCTCCTCTGTCAGTTGATAGTACGCCACACGCAGACTACCGGAAGTAAGGGCAAAGGCCGAACTACTAACCGACTCCGCACTATAGAGGTACACGGAATTGAGTGCCGGGCAGTCAGCAAATGCATTGTCATTAATACTCTGAGCATAGATACTTGCGGTTGTCAGTGATGTGCAACCACGGAAGGCACTGGCCCCATAAGTGAGATTGCTGGCCCAACGCAGGTTGATATCGGTAATAGAGGTGCAGCCCTCAAAGGCACTCTCGCCAATATCATTAACGGCTAATATAAAGAACTTATTGGCCTTATGCGTAGCGGATGCCACGTTCGATGCTGCTGATTCGGACCAATTCATGTACTTCAGTGCCGTACAGCCTTTGAATGCCTTGTCACCTATATAATTTAGGTACTGCCTGAGAATAGATACTTTTTCCAGGGTAGTGTTGCCTTCGAAGGCACTCTCGCCAATACCCAAGACATTCTTATTTGAGCCGTCGATGCTAACGGTGGAGGGAATATCTATCTCTTTGGCTGTTCCATTGTAGGCCTTTACATAGGCATAACCCTTGGAATCCAGATTGAAGGTAAAATCACCCACTGTGACGTCATCTGCTCCAAAAACAATTGTCGAGGCGAAGGTGAAAACCGCCGTCAATAAAAAGCGTAAATGTTTTTTCATAAGCAAAAAGTGTTTAGTTGATATCAAAGATTATTGTTGACTATTGGTGGTTTAGTTTGGTTTCGATGCAAATATAGTATTATTTTTGTAAATTTGTAATTATTTACACATGAAAATTTGTAGACTATAGGGACAAATGTTCCCAATTTTTATTTTTTTTAACAAGACAGTACCAGTAATGTTGTCGTGATTATGGATGCTCGGGTTGCTGGGCAATAGCGTGTTCAATCTGTGCGTAGGAAAAAAGAACAGGAGGATATTTCTACTCCCCCTGTTCTTGTGTTCCTGAAAAATAGTTCTTGCTCCAAATCTGTCAAATAGCAAGAACATAAGGCTTTTCTTTTCAGACAATCGCTGAAAGTGCCTGCAGGTCTTCCTCTGTTGTTGCCCAGCTGGTGACAAACCGGCAGATCATGTGGTCGGCATCGTAGGGCCCCCAGTGGGTGAACTGCACCTGTTGTTCCAGTTCATGCACCTTGTCGTTGCTGATGATAAAGAATTGCTGGTTGGTCGGCGAGTCAATGTAGAAACGGTAGCCCTTCTCGGCCATCATCCGTTTCAGCCGGTTGGCCATGTCGATGGCATGACGCGAGATGTCGAAATAGAGATTGTCGGTGAACAGCGCGTCGAACTGCACACCTGTTAAACGTCCTTTTGCCAGCAAGGCACCGTGTTGCTTGATGATGCTGAAGAACTGTCGCGGTGCGTTGTTGTGGGTAAATACTACAGCCTCGCCACACAAGGCTCCTACCTTTGTTCCACCGATATATAGAGCGTCGCAATGGCGGCAGAGCCATGGCAGTGTGATGTCGGGCGATGCGGCCAGACCATAACCCATTCGGGCGCCGTCGATGAATAACGTCAACTCATACTGCCGGCACACATTGAATATGTCGTTGATTTCCTGAGCGGTATAGATGGTGCCCAGCTCGGTGGGGAAGGAGATATACACCATGCCCGGTTGTGCCAGATGGTCGCGGCTCTCGTCGTTGACAAACCATGCCATATAGTTGGCAAGGTCTTCAGCACTCAGTTTGCCGTCGTGCGGCTGCAGGGCGATCACTTTATGTCCGCTGGCCTCAATGGCTCCAGCCTCATGGATGGCGATGTGGCCAGTCTCGATTGTAATCACCGCCTCATAAGAGCGCAGCATGCCGTCGATAACCGTCGCGTTGGTCTGCGTGCCACCCGTAAGGAAATATACCTGTGCCTCGTCGGAATCGCAAGCCTGCCGTATCTTCTCTTTGGCCCGCTCGCTGTAGATGTCAAAACCATAGGTGAGTGTCTTCTCATGATTGGTCTCTACAAGATGTTGTATGACCTTCGGATGAGCTCCGTTGTTGTAGTCACTTTCGAAAGGAATCATAATTAGTTTTTGTTTATTGCTTACAAAAGCATGCTGAGAATTCCATGCAAAGGTAAAACAATTTGCGGAAAGGACAAAATAAAACGGCCGTGAAATCACTTCAGGGCCGTTTCTGCGTTACTACTTACTTACCTTTTACTTAAACCTATAATATCATTTCCTAAGGTTCATCTAGTTATGTTCCTGTGTTTGTCCATATTAACTGTTTGCAAAGATAAGGAAAAATCATAGTCATGACAAGAAAAATCATCCCTTCCTTGTTCTGAATCATGATTTAAGACACGATTTAGCTTTCTTTTTCCTTAAAAATGGGGCAAATTATGTACGATTTGCTTGTTTTTGATACTCAGAAGGTGTCATTCCCGTAATTCTTTTGAAACAGGCAATGAAGTTGGAACGTGACTTAAATCCTACACTTTCTGCCACGGCCTCAAGGGTCATATTGCCATAATGCCTGGTGTCTGTCAGCCGGCGGCAGGCCTCTTGCACCCGGTAGTCGCTCAAGTACGCATTGAAATTCTTGTTGAACTCCTGATTAATCACCTGCGAGACATATTTGTAGTTGGTCCCGACCATGTCTGCCAGCATGCTTAAGTCAAAATCGTTGTTGTAGATTTTGTCGGAGTACTCCATCACGTTGATGATCTTACTCAGAATATCTTGCTTGTCGTGGTCAGCCAGATTGCTATTCTTGTAGCGTGGCTGGTCGCTGGTATGCAGTTCTTTTATCTCTTGTTTCAGCTCGTCGATAACTTTCTCGTACAACTCGCGCTGCTGTTTCTCCTGCTTTCGGTACTCTATGTTGTTGAGATGGAGTTGGTAGAGCGTCTTGTTCGTTTCTTTCAGTCGCCGGTTGTTGATGTACAGTATGATGGCGGCGAAGATGAACGATACCAGCACCACGTTGGCACTGAAGGCCACAACGCGGTGGGTAAAGTCGGTATGGTGGTCCTCATGATAATTGTAGGTAAACCAAATGAGTGTACCGACCGATATGAGATAGAGTAAGACCAGAATAATAATGCCTATCCTTTTCGACGTCATCGTGCGTGTTATTTAAGTGATTCCAACATTCGTTTGATTACCACCGAGCAGGATATCTCGCGGTTGGCAGCCTCAGGGATAACAATAGAGTTGGGACTTTCAATCACATCGTCGGTGACAATCAGACCGCGTCTGACGGGCAGACAGTGCATGAACTTGCCGTTATTCGTCCACGACATATGCTCCGTGTCTACTGTCCAAGTCATATCCTTCGACGTAATCTTTCCATAATCGGCAGGATTGGTAACGCCAGGGTTGCTCCAGTTCTTGGCATAGATGAAGTCAGCGCCCTCAAAAGCTTTTTTCTGGTCGTATTCCACACGGGCATTGCCGATGAACTTCGGGTCGAGCTCGTAGCCTTCAGGATGGGTGATGACAAAATCCACATCGGCGGCGTTCATCCACTGGGCGAAACTGTTGGGCACGGCCTGAGGCAGCGCACGGCAATGAGGAGCCCATGTCAGCACAACCTTCGGGCGCTTCACGGTCTTATACTCTTCGATGGTGATAAGGTCGGCGAAAGCCTGCAACGGATGAACGGTTGCTGTCTCCATGGCGAAAACGGGGCGGCCGGAGTACTTAATGAACTGCTGGAGCACCGTTTCGGCATAGTCGTATTCGCGGTCGGTGAGTCCGGCAAACGAGCGCACGCCGATCATGTCGCAGTAGCAGCCCATGACGGGAATGGCCTCGAGCAGATGCTCACTCTTGTCGCCGTCCATGATGACACCACGCTCAGTCTCCAATTTCCAGGCACCGGCATTGACGTCGAGCACGATGACGTTCATGCCCAGGTTCATGGCAGCCTTCTGTGTGGAGAGACGGGTGCGCAGGCTGTTGTTGAAGAAAATCATCATCAGGGTCTTGTTATGTCCCAGATGCTGATATTTGTAACGGTCGTTCTTAATCTCCATTGCTTCGGCCAGAGCCTTGTCTATTGGGCCGATGTCTTGTACGTTGATGAATGTGCGCATATATTTTGTCTTTTATTATTTATTTGTTCTCAAGAAAGGATTATAGTCTGACGCCCAGGGAGGCATTGACAAACCAGTCGTTCAGCCTTCCGTGCGAGTCGTTGTGATGATAGCGGAAGTTGTTGAACTGTCCGTAAGCATTGACGAAATAGCGCCCGAAGTTGTAGGTCACCGAGAGACGCGCGTCGAAATTGAGGTTCATGTTTCCATGACGGGTCTCGCTTTTGATGAAGGTGATGCGCATCTTGTCGAAGATGTCGTCAGTGAAGTCTGAAACGTCTTCGGGTATTTCGAGTTCGTTTATGTTCGTTGAATAGCCGTATACTTTAATGTTGTTGACGAATGTGAGCATGGGCATCGCCATGACATTGACGAGCAGTCCGCTGACGGGCACCCAGTTGTAGGCATATCCCACGCCGACGCTGCCTTGCCAGGTCTTGACTCTGCCGATGTTCTTCATCAATTCAATAATGTCGGCATTGTGGTCGTCGGCATAGTTGGTGTGCGAGTAGAAATACATGCCCCCTGCCATGAACGAGCCGGCGGAGCGTTTTTGAATCACCGACTGGTCGTAGGCTGCGGCATACGAGAACTTTCTGCCGTTGAAAAGGTAGTAGGCATCGGCAATGAGGGTGTTGGTATGCATGGGCGATTCCAAATCAACCTCACCGGCCTCTTCGTCCTCTTGGCCGTCATACCCCCACTTGATGGAGAATTGGGGCCTGCTGATGTCGAAACGGTGTACACGCACGTTCACCCCATAGCTGCCACCTGTCGCGCCGATAGTGAAGTAGCTGCCCTTGTCGCCGCCCACATTGACCGAGTAGCCCAGTCCGTAGCCCCGATAGCCGGCCCAGATACCGACGTATCTTGACGGTTCTGTCTTCAAGTGGGGAGACGCCAACATATACAGATCCTCAAACTCTTCACGGGCCTCCATTTTCAGTTCGCTCTGGTTGACGCTGCTTTTGAGGATGAGTTGCCAGGGGCGTTCCGTCTTGTCAATATAGTTGCGGTCAACACCTTTGACGGATAAAGTGTCGATAAGTGTTCCCAGTTTCTTCAGTAGTCCCAGCGGATTCCCCGCTGTAGCAGGGACTGACAGACATGTCCATGCCGCCATCATGATAAGGATGATTCGATTTCTGCTTTTTCGATTCTTCATTATGCGGGTCTTACTTGTCCCTCACCTTCGATGAGCCATTTGTAGGTGGTGATTTCCTCCAAGGCCATTGGGCCGCGCGGCCCAAGCTTCTGAGTACTGATGCCTATTTCGGCGCCAAGACCGAACTGTGCACCGTCGGTAAAGCTGGTAGGAGCATTCCAATAGACGCAGGCTGCATCCACCTGTGCCTGGAAAAGGCGTGCCTTCCGCTCGTTGCGGGTGATGATACACTCACTGTGGCCGCTTCCGTACTGGCTGATATGGTCGATGGCAGCCTCCAGCGAGGGAACGGTCTTGATGGCCATGGCGTAATCCATATACTCGGTTCCAAAGCTGTCGGCCGTCGCATGGAAGAGCAAGCTGTCGGGGTATTTCCCAGACAAGGCATCGTATGCCTCGTCGTCGGCCTCGATTCTCACGTTGCTGATGCTCAGTGGCGCACACAATTCCGGTAAATCCCTCAGTCGCGACTGGTGGACAATCAGACAGTCGAGTGCATTGCACACGCTGACGCGCCGTGTCTTGGCGTTGTTGATGATCTCGCGCCCCATCCGCAGGTCTCCGTCCTCGTCGAAATAGGTGTTCACGACGCCTGCTCCTGTCTCTATGACCGGCACACGGGCGTTGTCGCGTACAAACTCGATGAGTTTCTTTCCGCCGCGCGGGATGCACAAGTCGATATATCCCACGGCACCAAGCATTTCGGCAGTAGCCTCGTGTGTGGCAGGCAACAGGGTGACCACCGATGGGTCGATGCCAGCCTTCTCGAGAATGCCGTGAATGAGATCAACGATGGCGCGGTTGCTGTTGTCTGCATCCTTGCCTCCTTTCAGCACACAGGCATTACCGCTTTTGAAACACAGAGAGAACACGTCGAACGTCACATTGGGCCGGGCCTCGTAAATCATGCCGATCACTCCGAACGGAACACTCACCCTGCGCAGGCGCAGTCCGTTGCCGAGCGTGGTCTGTTTGAGCACTTTCCCCAGCGGACTGGGCAGTGCTGCCACATGGCGCATGTCGGCGGCAATACCCTCCAAGCGGGCAGGCGTGAGCTGCAACCGGTCGTATAGCGGGTTGCTCCGCTCCATTTTTGCCAGGTCCACGGCATTGGCATCGAGCAGCAGCTGCTCGTTCTGTGCTATGGCATCTGCCACCTGGAGCAGGATGCTGTTCCTGCTCTCGTCGCTGATGAGTGCCAGTTGCTTGCTGGCTTGGCGCACTCTCTTGAAGGTCTCGTTGATGCTCATGATCTATTTTTGCGGTGTAAATTCGGTGTGAGGAGTGGTTTCCGGACTCTGGGTCAGGCCGATCAGAATGTCATCCCGGTTGCCATTGGCGATGATGACGCGGATACCTGCCTTCTGAACCCTGCTGGCCGTGGTGTATTTCGAGTGCATGCCACCGCGGCCGAAAGCGCTTTTCTCCGTCTGGATGTATGCCGACAGGTCGTCATCGGGAGCCACTTTCTGTATCAGCTTTGACTCAGGCCGATCGGGATTACCTGTAAAGATGCCGTCGATATTGCTCAACAGGATGAGCGTGTCGGCCTCCATCATCTGGGCGATCAGTCCCGACAGCTCGTCGTTGTCGGTAAACATCAGCTCCGTCACGCACACGGTGTCGTTCTCGTTCACGATGGGCAGCACCCCGTTCTCCAGCATGACGCGCATGCAGGCACGCTGATTCTCGTAGGGCTCGCCCTGAACGAAGTTCTCTTTCATCGTCAGCACCTGGCCTACGTGAATGTGGAACTCGCGGAACAGATTGTAATACAGTCCAATGAGTTTCACCTGTCCGAGGGCGGAAAACAGCTGACGCTGTTCCACGGAGTCGAGTGAATGTTTTACGGGCAGTTCGCTCCGGCCGCACGCCACGGCTCCCGACGACACCAGGATCACCTCATGTCCCTGTTGCTTGAGCCATGCTATCTGGTCGACCAATGCCGACATACGCGTCACGTCGAGCTTGCCGTCGTCGCGCGTCAGCACGTTCGAGCCCACCTTTACAACGATTCGTTTCATTTCTCCTTTACAGATTCTTTTTGATTTCCTCGGCAACGTCCTTTGTCCAGGCAGCGTCGTAGCCTGCGTTCACGTGGAGATAGTCCTGAGTTGATGTGGCGATGATGACTTGGTATTCGCCAGGAGCGTATGGCGTACCGCTGTTGTTGAAGGTCACGTCAGTGATGTCGCTCTTGTCGATACGGCGTCCTTCCACGACGAGAAAGTCCTTGTAAGCGAGTATGACTCCCAACGCCTCATTGGCGCGCACTGCATTTAGAAGTATTACGTCCTCGGGCTCGCCGTACTGCGCAGTGAGCTCGTCAACGGTCATTTCTGACGGTTTGGGGGCTTCGTTGACATCCGTGCCCCGCCTACGCTGTATGAGATTGATGATAGCAGCTATCAATAATACGAAGACGGCAGGGATGAAGAAACCAGCCACCGCTGCTGCTATTGCAATCGCACCCAGGAAGATGTTTCGTTTCATTTCCTTCACTTTTCACTTCCTCACTTCTCCGCGTCTTTCTCGCGGATTTCCACACGGCGTATCTTGCCGCTGATGGTCTTCGGAAGTTCGTCGACAAACTCGATGATACGCGGATATTTATAAGGTGCGGTCACACGCTTCACGTGGTTCTGCAACTCTTTCACCAGCTCGTCGCCTGCCTTTGCCTTCCATTCCTTGCCCAGCACCACGGTAGCCTTCACCACCATGCCGCGGATATCGTCGGGAACGCCCGTGATGGCGCACTCCACGACGGCGGGATGGGTCATCAGCGCGCTCTCCACCTCGAACGGACCAATGCGGTAGCCGCTCGACTTGATCACGTCGTCGATGCGTCCCTCAAACCAGTAGTAGCCGTCCTCGTCGCGCCATGCCACGTCGCCTGTGTGGTAAATGCCGTCGTGCCAAGCCTCGCGGGTCTTCTCCTCGTCGCGGTAGTACTCCTTGAACAGGCCGATGGGCTTGCGGTCGCCCACACGAACCACGATCTCGCCTTTCTCACCGTCCTCACAACGTGTGCCGTCGGGTTTCAGCAAGTCGATGTTATATTGTGCGTTGGGCATACCCATCGAGCCGGGCTTCGGCTTCATCCAGGGCATTGTGCCCAGTGTCATGGTGGTCTCGGTCTGTCCGAATCCCTCCATCATCTGGATGCCGGTCTTCTCCTTGAACTTGTCGAAGACGGCAGGATTCAGCGCCTCGCCAGCGGTCGTGCAGTATTCCAGGCTGCTCAGGTCGTAGCGCGACAGGTCCTCGCGGATCATGAAGCGGTAGATGGTCGGCGGCGCACAGAACGAAGTCACTCTGTATTTCTCTATCTGCCGCAACAGGGTGTCGGCATTGAATTTCTCGTGGTCGAACACGAATACGGTGGCTCCTGCAAACCACTGGCCGTAGAACTTACCCCAGACGGCCTTTCCCCAGCCGGTGTCAGCCACCGTCAGGTGCAGCGAGCCCTCGTGCAGGTTGTGCCAGAACACACCCGTTGTCAGGTGTCCCATCGCGTAGAGATAGTCGTGAGCCACCATCTTCGGCTCACCGCTGGTACCGCTCGTGAAATACATGAGCATGGTGTCGTCGTTGGTGTTCACATGCTTGGGGCGCACAAATGCCGGCGCTTGCCGCCATTCCTGCTGCCAGTTGTGCCAGTTGCCCTCGCCCTCAGTGGCTTCCGAGCTCTCCGACACCTTGACCAATACGTCTACTGTCGGGCTTTCGGGCATGGCAGCCTCTATCTGGCCCACCACATACGGGTCGTCCACGCAGATGATTGCCTTCACGCTGGCACGCGTGTTGCGGTAAACAATGTCGTGCTTGGTCAGCATGTGGGTGGCGGGAATGATCACGGCGCCCAGCTTGTGCAGCGCCAGCATCACGATCCACCACTCGTAGCGGCGTTTCAGAATCAGCATCACGGGGTCTCCCTTGCCGATGCCCAGTGTCATCAGGTACGAGGCGGCCTGGTCGGTCTGCTCTTTCAGCTGTCCGAAGGTTGCCCTGATCTCCACACCTTGGTCGTTTGTCCATAGCAACGCCAGTTTGTCGGGAGCCTCCTCTGCCCACGCGTCCATCACGTCGTAGGCGAAGTTGAAGTTCTCCGGAATGATGAACTGCAGATTCTTGTTATAGTCTTCCACAGACGTGAAGGTGGTCTGCTTTAAAAATCTTTCTACCATTGTTGTTTGTTGTCGTGTTGTTTAGTCGTTAATTTCCTAAAAACCTGATTCCTGGCTCCTAAAAGATGATGGCCAGGAACTTCACGGGCTCGTCGTTCAGCGCCCGCATGCCGTGGGGCTGGGTGGCGTCGAAATAGATGCTGTCGCCCTCGTTCAGGATGACCGCCTTCTGGCCGATGGTCAGTTCCATCGACCCTTCGAGCACCATGTTGAACTCCTGTCCGTTGTGCGAGTTCCGCTCTTTCGGCGCGTCGGCGGGTTTCGGCTCTACCGTTACGATAAACGGGTCGGCCTTGCGTCCGCGGAATCCGCTGGCAAGACTCTGGTATTTGTAGGCTTTGCGGCGCTCAATGCTCATGCCCTGTCCCTTGCGGGTGAGGAAATAGGTGCTCATGTGGGGCTCCTCGCCGAACAGCAGCACGTCGAGCGACACATTATACTCTTTGGCAATCTTCTGCAGATTGGCCACCGAGAGTTCGCTCTCTCCGTTTTCCATTTTCTCGTATTGCTCCAATGTGATGCCACAGAGGTTTGCAATCTCTTCTGCGGGGATGTCCAGCACGTCGCGCAATCCCTTCAGTCTTTCGCCTATTTGTTTGATAGCTTCTTCCATAATTGTCTGTTTTGTGATAATCTCGGCAAAATTACGAATATTTTTCAAGAAATTGAAAGAAAACCGTTGCTTTTTTATCGAGGAGAGAACAATGACAGCCCGTCTCCCGCGCCGTCGGCTATTTCAATCCTGCTTTCAGACCACGCACCACGGCACTCGTAAATCCTGCCGCCTCCATCTCGTTCAGTCCCTTGATGGTCACTCCGCCAGGCGTCGTCACCAGGTCGATAGCCTCCTCGGGATGCATGCCGCTCGTCTGCAACAGCTCTACGGTTCCCCGCATCGTCTGCATCACAATCCGCTGGGCCTCACTGGCCTTGAATCCCATCTCCACACCACCTTCGGTCGCTGCCCTCAGGTAGCGCATGGCATAGGCCAGACCGCTCGACGCCAGGGCGGTTCCTGCCGGAAGCAGCCGCTCGTCGGTGACCAGGGTCTCACCCATCTCGTTGAACATATCTGTTATCAAGCGCGTCTGTTCCGAAGAGGCGTTCACGGGCACCACAAATGTCATCGACGCCTTCATGGCGATGGCGATATTCGGGATGGCCAGAAACACCGTGGGCAGAACCATGCCGTTGCCCTTGCTCAGCCATTCGTTGATCTGTGCCGACGAGATGCCGGCGGCAATCACCACTATCATCTGCCGGTTATAGTCGATGACCGTCTTGATGTCCTCCAGTACGGACTCTACGAGCCATGGCTTCACCACCACCGCGATGATGTCGCCAGCCTGAGCTGCCTCTTGGTTGTTACTCGTCAGGCGTACACCCGTCCCGGCGAACGCCTTTAGCGACTGCTGCGAAAGGTCGGCAACAGTAATGTCTGCTGCTCCGAACATGGTTGTCTGCAACAGTCCCTTCACCAGACTGCCGCCCATAGCTCCTGCTCCAATGATTGAAATCTTCATACCTTAAAAACCTGTCTCCTAAAAAATAATTTGTCACTGGCTCTCTCACCAGATGCTAACGTAAGCGCGGCAAAGTTACGAAATAATAGCAAAACGGCAAAATCTATTTAGATTTATTTTGAAAAACCCCTCAAAATAACACAAAATGTAGCGCTACGCTTATCTGTTCACTCTTATCTGTTCACTCTTATCTGTTCACTCTTCACTCTTCACTATTCACTATTAACTTTTCACTCTTCACTCTTAACTGCATTTCTCCATGCAGCCGTCACTAGATCTCCTGAAACGCCCATGTAGAAAGCCTTTCCGGTTAGTGACGGCTATCCCCCTTCCCTTCACTAAAGGGTGGGGGACGGGACACCAACCTTAAACCTTAAACTTTAAACCTTGAACCTTCCCTACTCTCCCCTGGGGGAGCCGGAGAGGGGTTCCTCGGTTTTTTCGAATTGATTGACTAATTATGTTGCAATTGATTGACAAATTAAAGTGGAATTAGGCATTAATTGTGTTGCAATCAGGCATTAATTACACTCTAATTAGGCATCAATCCATAGTATAACTCATCGGTTACTTAGGAGGTAATTTGTGCCTAATTAAACCTTAATCTATATACTAATTAAGAGTCCCCTCCAACTCCCCCTTTGGGGAGAGAGCTGGAGGCGGTTAAAAGTTCAAAGTAATAGATTTCTACGCGAAACGTATAAAAAATTTGTGGAAATTAGTGGTAATTTGTGTTACTTTTTATATAAAAAATCGGTGAAAATCTGTGCTAATCTGTGGGCAAACCTTTCCGATGCTCCGCTAAAAGCAAGCTGTCACTACCGCCAAACCCCTTTTCCCATCGGTGTTTCAGCGGTGTTAGTGACAGCAAGCCTTTTTTTGTCCTTAGTGCGCGTGCGCGCGAGATGAATTTTACCAAATCATGTCAGCCACTATCAGCACCATCATGGCCGCAGCCATGCCGACGATAATCCGCAGGTCGCGGTGGTGATGCTGAATGTGGTAACGGTTCAGGTCCTCCATACCGCAAAACTCGTCGACCACCTTGTCGGGGTTGCTCCATTCGCGGTTGGCATGCGTCTTCCATACAGCCATTGCCAGAAGACCCAGAATGAATAGTATTTCAATGTAAAGTCTCATCATCTTTCACATATTGTTTAAAAACTATAGCTGAGGTTCAAGAACACTCCCCACGTAAACCGCTTCTTCTCATACATTCCGTCCATCGACACATCGTGAAAACGGATGTTTCGGCGGAAGGAGTAGATGTCGAGGGTGGAAAACTCGGCACCCAGGCTGAAGCCAAGATCCTCTATGCCCATTTCCACTGCCGGGCGCACGAAAGGCACCGCCCATTGTCCCTTGCTCGTGCTGTGTATCTTGTGCTCTTCCTCGTGAGGTCGGCCGTTCATGTAGGTGACGCCCACCGATTCGTAAGGCAGCATGAGCATCACGCCGGCTTGCGTGTTCAGGCGGAAGTGGCAGTTGCCCGCATGCCACAGTTCAGGAGTTGACACCTGAATATAGGGACGGGCAAAGAGCTTCTGTACCCGGTAATCGTCCTCGCTTAGCCGCCATGAGGTGTACTCCTTATACGCCACATCCCCCGACGCCACCTCTGCATCGTCGTACCACTGTTTCAGCATGCCCGCACCAATGCCCACATCCAGAAATGACAGCAACTTGTGTTGATACGACAACTCCAATTGCCAGGCATAACGGCTGTTCAGCGTGCCAGTCATGTTCAGTTGGTTCTCCCGCTTCGTGAAGAAGTCGGAGGCTGAGGCGTCGCTGGTCGAGATAAAAGTCACTATGTAGATGGCTGCAAGTAACAGTTTTGTCCGATACATCTTTTTTGCCGGTTAAGTTTCATCAGTCGTCCTAAAAAGTCTTTTTGATACTCATGCCTATCAAGTCCTTTTCCAACATGAATGGATAGTACTCATAGTATGCACCCAACTGCAGAGTCTTTGCGATGTTATATTCGTATCTGATGCCGATAGATGCATCAAGCTCGGCACCGGGATTGTATGTGAGAGCCGCATGCATAGCATTGGGAGTGTCGGTGCGTATGTCCTCGAAATCGGTAATGATGGCATATCCCGCTTCCAGATAAGGTGTCAGGTGGTGTCGCTCCGAACGGAGCACGTCAAGTCCGACATGTGCACAGAGCATGGCATGGGTTAAGGCATGCCCGTTTACCGTTTCATGGCTTGCTGATATGTGACCACCCTCGTCCTTGATGATGATTCTCCGAGTGGAAGTGTCGTTCAGTTTGTTGGCAAAATAAGACAATCGTCCGCCAAATTCAATTCTTTTCACTTTCTTTCCGAATTCTGCAGACACACTCAGTCCGTCGAGGAATTTGCAGAAGGCTGTTGTTCCCACGCTTGTGCGTGCATACCAATTGTTTTCTTTCTGCGCATAGCATCCAGTTATAAATGTAAAAGCGCAAGCAAGACCAATAATAATCCGTTTCATATTTTTTATCTTTTTTAGAAGGTTATACCCAGTTTCAGATAGACAGTTCCGCGGTTCTTATGCTCTTCAGTGCCAAGCCTTTTCACATCGAACTTGGTGTAGTTGAAGCCGATGGCAGGGATAAAGCTCACGGCCTTCCATCTCAGGGAATAGCCGACCGACAAATCGGAAGTGAACTTGGCCTTATAGTTGTCACCCTCAGAGCCGAGCGACGTGCCCAACTGGGCGTTCAATAGCAGTTTCTCGCAGTTTTTCAACGGGTGGTAACGCACGTCGGCAAACACGGGCACATAGCCCTCGCGCTCGCGGTTATAGCCCATGAATCCGGCTCCCAGACCCAGCGACAGATTGTTGGTCACATAATATCCGGTTACGGCATGGAAAGCAGCAGCTGTGTTGCTGTTGTTGTTCAAGTCGGCAAGAAATCCCCCTTCGGGCTTGCTGGGTTTAAAGGTATAGCCTTCCATCAGTTCAATACCGGCCCACCAACGGGCGTTTTCTTTCTTTTGTGCCTGGCTGGTTACGGCTAACAAGGTCAGGCAGATAGTAACCACTAAATACTTTTTCATTTTTATAATAGCTTTCAATCGTTCGTTAAATGTAGAGTAACGACGCCGCTCTAACGAAACCACCTTATAAGAGTCCTTTGGAATCGTTGTTTATTTAATCATTTCTTCAGAATTTATAGCCTACGCTAAGATTAAATCCGCGGTTATAGTAATCGAGATCTCCGTATTTGTCATGCTGCAACTGCCTCAATCCATGCTGATAACTCAGTTTTAGTTGTACATGCTTGTTGAACTCCAGACCTATGACAGCATCCATACCCACATCGAAGCGCTTGAAATAATAATCACTGAACATTTTCCTACCAACGGCACTTTTCCCTCCCAGCCCGTAAGCCAGATAAGGTCCGATTTCGAACAGTAACTTCGTATGCTTGCCTAAGTTGAACTTGTAGCCCGGATGGATGGGAAGCTCCAGATAGTTCAGCATTCCACGGCCGCCACCCCAGTTGATGAATCCTTTCTGCTTGAAGCTCAGACCAGCCGTGGTGTATAATCCTGGTGCAAGTTTGGGTAGTTCCAACTCACCGAAAACACCGACATTAAAACCATAACGCGCCTCATGGCTCATCACGTTTCCCCGGGGTGTGTTGTCGTTAATACCAGCATTTATGCCAAACGACAAATCTTGAGCATTGACGCTCATCCACGAGAGACATATAAACAGGGCTGTAGTCAACAGTTTTTTACTCTTTCTCATAATCTCGTTTTTTTGTTAGGTGAATGTTGATTCTATAGGTTTTAAAGTAATCTGGGGGCAAAACTATTGCAAAATAGTCAATCCCCCAAATTTCTTAAACCATTTTATAGATTATAAAACATCATTGAATAAAGATTGTTATTCTTTGTCAAAATGGGGAAGGGGAGTTTCCTGTTCTATATGATTGTAGCTATCGGAAGTGGGATGAGCCGGGCTTTCCGACTCGGATTTTTCTATTTGTTCCTCCACCAATTCGTCAATATAAGTATTATCAGTGCAAGAGTATACACCAAGAATCAATGCCGTGATAGCAGCGATGATAATTTTCTTTTTCATTTTTGTTTTTTTTATTGGTTTTTTGTTCATTTTGTTTGGAATTCCGAGAACAAAATTAGGAAGTGGAAATCTCTCTGCCAAGTTTTTGAGGGATTATTTTTTTGAGCTTGCTGCATTCGAAAAATGAGGTTTTTGGCTGAATTTCAGCGAATTGCATTTTTTGCAACAAGGCTTTGAGGGCTAAAATGCAACAGTTTGTAACACTGGTAGTAGAGGGTTTTCATTATTCTATGTTCTTTTTTTGAGAATAAAGAAAGATTTAGTATCTTTGCATGCGACAACTTTTTGTCGTTATTTACATAAGGTAATCTACAGAACAGAGAGTATGAGAAAAATAATACAGCTTTTGTTGATTGCATTGTTTACTTGCGTGATTGCTGGTGGTTGCTCGAAAAGTGAATTCCACAAGCAGTTGGCTGATATAGATTTGTTGCTGCAACAGCAGAAGAACGAAGAGGCCTGTAAACTTCTCAACGAAATGAATCCGGAGACGTTCGAAGAAGATGAGGAATGCTATGCTTTCTATTGGCTTTTGAAAATGCGGACGGATGTGAGACTTGGTAATAATATACAATCAGTTGAACCCTTGAGATCGTCTATTAGCTATTATACTAAAACGCGTGATGAGGACAAATTGGTGTGGTGCTACTATTATATGGGGTATATATTGGACGATTTGAATGAAAGGACTGAGGCTATCGTTTATCTTAAAAAAGGAGAGGCTTTAGCTTTGAAAGACACTAAAAAAAGAACAGATATTCTCCATCATATTTATCAGAGTCTTACTTATATTAATGTAAACTCCAAAGAGTATGAGTTAGCTAAGTTTTTTGGGAAATTGGCCCTACGATATTCTTTTCTGTTGCATAATTACACAGATATGGCATCAAATTTACTGAACATGTCTGCTATTTATGGCGAGACAGGTAATAGGGATTCTGCATTTTATTATACTTCTAAAATAATCCCTTTATTGGATTCTATTCCACAAAAGAAAAGGTATACTTATTATGGCA
This sequence comes from Prevotella sp., assembly GCA_016291595.1. GTDB lineage: Bacteria > Bacteroidota > Bacteroidia > Bacteroidales > Bacteroidaceae > Prevotella. The sequence continues at coordinate 466 of JAEEXN010000071.1, read as the reverse complement.
GCATAGGAATGGATTATTTGGGAAGGGACAATGAAAAAGCAAAAGAATATCTCTTAAAAAGCATTGAAAAGGAAAATGACCCTTATTCTTGCAAGGCTCTTGCCCAAATCTATCAGAAAGAAGGAAATAAAGAAAAGGCTGACGAGATGTGGCACAAGGCTTTGCAGACAGCCAATCTCAGCCTGAAAGCCAATGTGGTGAAGGGTATGGCCAAAGCCAAGACAGAGGAGGGCGACTATAAAGCTGCGCACGAGCTGGACTTGTGGGCGGCTGCATTGAAGGACAGCCTGCACCGACAGCAGAAAGAGGAGAACCTGAAAGGACAGCAGGAACTGTTTGAGAAAGAACTTGCCAACGAGCAACTGCGCGAAAAACACGGACGGGCAGCATGGGTGATAGCCGTATTGCTGCTGTCAGTGGCTATCCTTGCCATTTGGACAGTACGGAAGAAACGGAACAACCGCCG
>JAEEXN010000070.1 GCA_016291595.1 Prevotella sp. | reverse complement strand
CGTGTTCACCTTCATGCCTGATGGATATTCCTTCAACAGTGTGTCGAAGTTGGCGCGCAACTCGTCCTTGAGCCGTTGTGTCGGGAAGTATGGGTTCACCAGATAGCAGAAGTCCAGCATCTGTGGAAAACGCCAATAGCCACCAAAACGCCCGTAGTATTTTCGCAACACGTCCTTCTCGTCGGCAAACAGGGCCTCGGCGATGTCCAGGTCCTGCTTGTCGTCAATCTCATACCATCGCTCATTGCCTATGGGAAGTGCCTTCATGTCGTGGCTGTTCACCAATGAGATAATGCGCAGCACGTTCTCATAATACTCGTTGTTACCTACAGCCTTGGTGTAGGCCTCCAAGAACGGCACGTACTTTGTCTGCGAGAAAGTCTTGCTGAACTTATAGATGTTCACCGTCTTGTAATACGTGGCGGCATCCTGGTAGCTGAATGCGTCTTTCGAGATAAAGTTCACGATATGCCGGTCCTCGTCGATACGCACCATTGTCCCGTCCATCCACGATTCATACTTGGCAACGAGAGCCACGTTGGGATCCTTATCATCGGCAACCATTCGAACAAGTTGGTCGCTGAATATCAGGTCGCTCTCTATGAGTAGCGTGTCGTCCTCTTGCAGCTGTTCTTTCACCAGCGAGAGTGAGTAAATGTTGTTCGTCCTGTCGTATATCGGGTTCTCGGCATACTCGATGTTCAGCTTCCCCGCATAGCGGTCGCCGATATGGTTGATAAGGTTTTCTCCCTTGTAGCCCACAACGATGAGCACACGCATCAGACTCAGTTGCGACAATTGCGTCAGCAGCCGGTCAATCAGTCGTACACCGTTCACTGGAACCATGCACTTCGTATTCTCTTTTGTCAGTTCTCCCAATCGGCGGCCCATACCTGCCGCCAAGATAATTGCCTGCATAACAAAACCTTTTTATGATGCATGCAAAGATATACATTGTTTCCCAAATACCCAAATTATCGCCCGTCTTTTTATGTTCTTCCCTTTCTGTCCGAGCCGGCGGTTCTCTCAGCAAACGACATGAATTGGCATATGCATATGTGCGGTTTTGGTGGCAGTAATCCGCTTGGTGTCAGTCGCATGGAAGTCAGTGTCTAAGACTGTGGGGCAGATGGTAGGGTGTGCTGACACATGAAAAGCTCCGATGTAATGTTAAATAATCGTAAATATTTTTGCTTGTAAAGGTGGTAATTCTGTTTATCTCAGATAAATATAGTACCTTTGCAGTCCGAAATTATAGTGGGGCCAAACAAGAACCCCCGAGGGCAGTGTGTAAATAGCGGCCTACCGCCTGAAGTTCAGGCAGTCGTCGTGGTTTGTGAATCGCTGCTCACTGGCAGACGGAGAGTCTGCTCGTTTCCAGGTACGTAAAGCCAGGCGCAATCGGATGGCGACATATCCGCAAAAACGTTTTTTATTTATTTAATCAAAACAAATGGACACTTTAAGTTACAAGACTATTTCCGCTAATAAGGAAACAGCGAAAAAAGAGTGGGTAGTGGTTGACGCTACTGACCAGGTTGTTGGTCGCCTTGCTTCAAAGGTTGCTAAGCTGATTCGCGGAAAGTACAAGCCAAACTTCACTCCTCATGTGGATTGTGGAGACAACGTTATCATTATCAATGCCGCAAAGGTGATTTTCACCGGCAAGAAGGAGACCGACAAGGTGTACACCCGCTACACAGGCTATCCCGGTGGACAGCGCTTCAACACTCCTGAGCAGTTGCGCAAACGCCCCGATGGTATGGACAAGATTCTGCGTCACGCCGTGAAGGGTATGCTCCCGAAAGGTCGTCTGGGCCGTCAGCTCATCGACAACCTGTATATTTACAACGGCACCGAGCACAAGCACGAGGCTCAGCAGCCCAAGGCAATTGATATTAACCAGTATAAATAAATAAGGTAAGATGGAACAAATTAACGCAATCGGTCGTCGTAAGAGCTCAGTAGCTCGCGTTTACCTGACAGAAGGAACTGGTAAAATCACGATCAATAAGAAAGATATTACGCAATATTTCCCATCAGCCATTCTGCAGTACGTGGTGAAACAGCCACTGGACTTGCTGGGTGTTGCTGAGAAGTTTGACATTAAGGTAAACCTCTATGGTGGTGGTTTCACTGGTCAGAGCCAAGCTCTGCGTCTTGCCATTGCCCGCGCACTGGTGAAGGTGAATGCTGAGGATAAGAAAAACCTGAAGGACCACGGATTCCTGACTCGCGATGCTCGTGAGGTTGAGCGTAAGAAACCAGGTCAGCCGAAGGCTCGTCGTCGCTTCCAGTTCAGTAAGCGTTAATATTCAATTGACCACAGACAATTGGATAAACTGGACATGTTTAGTATCTAAACTGCTGAGACTCTGATAGCCTGACAGGCCGAAAGGACAGGGCTGATGATTACTCAGTGGCTGATCTGAACAAGATTAAAAAAGAAAGTAAACAACAAACAAAAGTAAAAACAAAATGTCAAGAACAAATTTTGACCAGTTGCTCGAGGCCGGCTGTCACTTCGGTCACCTCAAGCGTAAGTGGAATCCCGCCATGGCTCCCTACATCTTCATGGAGCGCAATGGCATTCATATTATCGACCTGCACAAGACCGTCGCCAAGATTGACGAGGCTGCTGAGGCCATGAAGCAGATTGCCAAGAGCGGCAAGAAGATTCTGTTCGTGGGTACCAAGAAGCAGGCTAAGGACGTTATCGCAGAGAAGGCTACCAGCGTGAACATGCCTTATGTTATCGAGCGTTGGCCGGGCGGTATGCTTACCAACTTCCCGACAATCCGCAAGGCCGTGAAGAAGATGGCCAGCATCGACAAACTGATGAGCGATGGTACTTACAGCAACCTCTCGAAGCGTGAGATTCTGCAGATCAGCCGCCAGCGTGCTAAGTTGGAGAAGAACCTTGGTTCTATCGCCGACCTGACCCGTCTGCCCAGCGCTGTGTTCGTAGTGGACGTAATGAAGGAGAAGATTGCCGTGAAAGAGGCTAACCGTCTGGGTATCCCCGTGTTCGGTATCGTTGATACTAACTCTGATCCTAACGACATCGACTTCATGATTCCTGCCAACGACGATGCTAAGGACTCTGTAGAGGTGATTCTGAATGCTTGCTGCGCCGCTATCGCCGAGGGTCTTGAGGAGCGTAAGGCCGAGAAGGCTGACGAGAAGGCTGCTCAGGCTCAGAACGAAGGTGAGGTTGAGGAGAAGCCACGCCGCGCACGTAAGGCCCGCAAGGAAGAAGAGGCTCCTGCCGCTGCTCCCGTAGCTGAGGAAGAGGCTCCCGTAGCAGAAGAGGAAGAGGCTCCCGCAGCTGAGTAATAACAAGATTACGTAATAACGAAAAAACAGAGAAAACTATGGCTATTTCAATTGAGGATATCAAAAAGCTTCGTGCCATGACTGGTGCCGGTCTGGCTGACGTAAAGAAGGCTCTGACCGAGGCAGAGGGCGACTTTGCCAAAGCTAAAGAGCTGCTCCGTGAGCGAGGTCTGGCTATCGCAGCCAAGCGCAGCGACCGTGAGACTTCTAACGGTTGTGTACTTGTAAAGTCTGTTGAGGGCTTTGCTGCTATGATCGCCTTGAAGTGTGAGACAGACTTCGTTGCCAATGGCGCCGATTTCATCGCTCTGACCCAGACCATTCTCGACGCTGCTATTGCCAACAAGTGCAAGAGCCTAGACGAGGTGAAAGAACTTACTTTGGCTGACGGCCAGAAGGTGCAGGACGCTGTTACACAGCGCTCGGGTATCACTGGTGAGAAGATGGAGCTCGACGGCTACCTGACTCTCGAAGGTGAGAACATCGAGGTTTACGACCACATGGGCAAGCACACTCTGTGCACTATGGTCCAGACCAACAAGCTTGCCGCTGACGCAGGTCACAAAGTGGCTATGCAGGTTGCTGCCATGAAGCCCGTTGCCCTGAATGCAGAGAGCGTTTCTCAGGAGATTCTCGACGAGGAGTATAAGACCGCTGTTGAGAAGACCAAGCTCGAGCAGGTGGAGAAGTATGTTGAGGTCGTGCTGAAGAAGGCAGGTATCAATCCTAACCTCGTTGACTCAGAGGATCATATCGAGAGCAACATGGCTAAGGGATGGCTCACTCAGGAGCAGGCCGACGAGGCTCGCAAACTGAAGGAGCAGGCTGCTGCCGAGAAGGCTGCCACACTGAACATGAACATGATTGAGAACATTGCCAAGGGTCGTGTTCAGAAGTTCCTGAAAGAGAACTGCCTGGTTGACCAGGAGTTCCAGTTCGGCGACGGCGACAAGGCTACTGTTGCTCAGTGGCTCGCCCGTCAGGACAAGGAGCTGAAGGTTGTTGACTTCAAGCGTTTCACACTTGTAGCAGACTAATCCTCTTCTCAGAAGAAAGAGTTCAGGAGTTACAGGAGTTCAGCAGATACTCTTGTAGCTCCTAAATTTTTTCTAAATTATCTAGAATATCTAGAGAATCTAGAATGACTAGAATATCAAGATTATCTAGAAAATCTAGACCATCTGGATTTCCTAGAATCCCCCTCCCTTAACAAATAAAACCAGCTGACGATGAAAATATTTGCCATTGGCATGAATTATGCCGAGCACACCACAGAGTTTAACAACATTATGCTCCTAGAAGAGAAGAAAGAAAGGAAGACGGTGGAGCCTGTTATCTTCACCAAGGCCGACTCTGCCTTGTTGAAAAGCGGAAAGCCCTTTTTCATACCCGACTTCATGGGGCGCATTGACTATGAGACTGAGCTGGTGGTGCGTATCTGCCGCTTGGGGAAGAATATCCCCGTGAGGTTTGCCCATCGTTACTACGACGCGGTGACTGTCGGCATCGACTTTACGGCACGCGACGTGCAGAGGCAGGCAAAAGAGCTGGGACGCCCATGGACAATTGCGAAAGGCTTCGACGGGTCGGCTGCCATCGGTGAGTGGGTAGACAAGGAGAAATTCCTCGACATTCAGGCCTTGCATTTCCATCTCGACATTAACGGGAACACCGTTCAGGAGGGTTGTTCGAGCGACATGCTCTACACAGTGGACGAGATTATTGCCTATATCTCGAAGTTTTTCACGTTGAAGACGGGCGACTTGCTTTACACGGGTACACCTGTCGGTGTAGGCCCCGTACACATCAACGACCATCTTGAAGGATGGATTGAGGAGCGCAAGGTGCTCGACTTTCATTGCCGTTGAGGCAATAAGCAGGACATCTTTACGTTATCATTACAATGGAAAGAGTCCGAAGACTCATCATCGCCGCGGTTCTTTTGTTCCTCTGTACGTTTGCAGAGGCACAAAGGTTCTTCAACCTCACAGCTAATGAGGTGCGGATAGACTCTGTACTACCGAGTTTCGTTTGTTCCGTTCCATTGGGTGCAAACTATCAAGATTCTGTTTATACCGTCAGCATCGCCTATCCTGAGTTCATCAAGATGGGAAGCGAAGATGTGGCCATGCTCCAGACACTTATAACTGAGCCTCTGCCCGAGATGCCTGTCATCAACCAGTTCGTAGCCGTTGACCGCAAGTGCGGCTCGCTTGAAATATCCTTTGTTCCGCTGGTCTGCCGCAACGGACAGTACCAGAAACTGGTCAGCTTTATGGTTGACGTCAAGGCAAAGGCTGTCAGCAAAGCGAGGAAAGCACAGCCAATGACACGCGCAGGAGGAGCGGGCGGACGCTACGCCGACCATTCAGTACTGGCAACTGGAAACTGGGCCAAGATACGGATTCCGGCTACCGGTATTTATCAGCTTACCGAGTCGCTCATTAAGAAGGCAGGATTCACCAATCTCAGCAAAGTAAGGGTGTTTGGTTATGGAGGAGAACTACAACCCGAGGCGCTGACCGGCGACTATCTGCTTGGGACGGACGACCTTCAGGAGGTTCCCACATGTACAGTTGGTGGTAGAAGACTGTTCTTTGGCAAAGGACCTATATCATGGTCCTCGGCAACCTCGCCCGTGCGTACGCGCAATCCTTATTCAGATTATGGCTACTATTTCATCACGCAAGACGAGACAGAGCCTTTACAAATAGATAGTGCCGCGTTTGTCAGCAGCTATTATCCCTCTTATGAAGACTATCATGTGCTCCACGAGAACGATGAGTATGCTTGGTATGAGGGTGGGCGCAACCTTTATGAGAGCGCAAGCATTGCCGGCGGCCAGTCGAAAACTTATACACTACAGACGCACGGCCAGTCACAAAACGGTACTGTGCGCGTGGTTCTGACGAGTAACGGAACCGCAAGTGCTAATGTGGAGTTGAATGGCGAGCAGCTGGGCATTCAGACAATGTCGGTCAGCGGCAATTACGACCATGCTACAGAGTCGGCCGTCAACTACGAGGTCAGTAACCTACAGGCGGTGAATGAGCTGAGAATATCGCCGTCAACGGCCTCTGCTTCCATCCGCGTTGACTATATCGCCATTGCACTCGAGAAGCCGAAACCGTTAAGTCTGGCTACGCAATCGTTCGATAGTCCCGAATATGTTTACAACATCACCAATCAAGACCATCATGGCGACGGAGCTTGTGATATGGTTATCATCGTTCCTCTGACAGGAAAGCTGACAGCCCAGGCCGAACGTATCAAGCAGATGCATGAGGAGCGCGACGGATTGAGCGTGCGAATCGTACCTGCCGATGAACTCTACAATGAGTTCTCGAGCGGCACGCCTGACGCCAATGCCTACCGCCGCTACATGAAGATGCTGTACGACCGGGCACAGACTGATGACGAAATGCCGAAGTATCTGATGCTCTTTGGCGATTGTGCTTGGGACAATCGCATGCATTCTACTGCATGGACAGGCTATTCGCCCGACGATTTCCTGCTCTGCTATGAGAGTGAGAACTCGTTCAGCAGCACCCAGTGTTATGTGTCGGAAGACTATTTCTGTCTGTTAGACGATGGCGAGGTGCTTGTCACCAACGGCAGCTATCGCGGTAAGCCCGACATTGCCGTAGGCCGTTTTCCTGTACGTAATGCTGATCAGGCTAAAGTGATGGTCGACAAGACGCTTGCATACGTGGAGAATCGGAATGCGGGCAATTGGCAAAACACAATTATGTTCATGGGTGACGACGGAAACAGCAACCAGCACATGATTGATGCCGACAAAGCAGCCGGTATCGTAGCTGAACTGAACCCGGGTATGGTGGAGAAGAAAGTGATGTGGGATGCTTACACCCAGGAGGTATCATCAACAGGCGCCACCTATCCTGAAGTAACCAAAGCCATCGTGCAGCAGCAACAGGCAGGAGCCCTTCTGATGGACTATTGCGGACACGGCCGTGCCGACCAACTGTCGCACGAGATGGTTGTCGGACTGAGCCACTTTGAGAACTTTTCCAACCAGAATCTGCCTTTGTGGATTACTGCCTCGTGCGACATCATGCCTTTTGACAGTCAGACCGACAATATCGGTGAGGCCGCCGTACTGAGCGAGAAAGGCGGTGCCATAGCTTTCTTTGGAACAACGCGCACCGTATATCAAGACCGCAACCAACTGATAAACAACGCCTTCATACGGAATCTCTTCACACCCGTAAATGGCACGTATATCACCATCGGAGAGGCACAGCGAAAGGCTAAGAATGATCTTGTGGACGGATATGTCTACGACCCATACAATCCAAGAAATCCGAAATACGACGTAACCCAAAACAAGTTGCAATACTCGCTTCTTGGCGACCCTGCTCTTCACCTGAATATTCCTACGCTGAAGGTTGTGGTCGATGCTATTAACGGTGAGGCAGTAACCGGAACCAGTATGGCAACCCTGAAGGCAGGCTCTGTAGTTACCGTGAAGGGACATGTGGAGTCAGACGGGCAGATGCTGAGTGACTTCAACGGTACGGTCACGGCCACCGTGCGAGACTCAGAGGAAGAGATTACGTGTAAGTTGAATAATACCTCGGCAGACGGGGCACAGACAGCCTATACTTATAAAGACCGTACGAAAGTGTTGTTCAACGGCTCCGACGAAGTGAAGAGCGGCCAGTTTACCTTTAGCTTTGCTGTTCCGATGGACATTAATTATACCGACGGCACGGGACTTGTCAACCTCTTTGCTGTCAGCAGCGACCACCAGCGCTCAGGCAACGGCTATTGTGAGCGGTTCAAGGTAGGTAGTACAGACACGATGAGCAACGACTCTATCGGGCCTTCTGTCTACTGCTATCTGAACTCGCCTTCGTTTACGAACGGCGACAACGTGAACAGTACCCCTTATTTCGTGGCTGAGATTACCGACAAGGACGGCATCAATACCACAGGAAACGGTATCGGGCACGACCTGGAACTGACGATTGACGGACTGACAGCTATGACGTACAACCTGAACGACAATTTCCAATACGACTTCGGCAGCTATACAAGCGGTACGACCTATTACAGCATTCCGCAGCTCCCGGCCGGATACCACCGTCTGACGTTCCGCGCATGGGACGTTCTGAACAATTCAACCACCACGGAACTGACATTCAATGTGGTGCGCGGGCTGGAGCCCAACTGCTTCGGAGTGAGTTGTACCAAGAATCCTGCCACCAGCGAGACCACCTTCATTATCAGCCACGACCGTACGGGCAGTCAGTTGGATGTGGAATTTGAGGTGTTCGATTTTGCAGGAAGGCAGCTCTGGCGGCATAACGAGAGCGGTGTGCCTGCAACGGGTACCTACACGCTGAACTGGAACCTCACCACTGACGGCGGAAGCCGCCTGCAGACAGGTGTCTATCTCTACCGCGTGCGCATCAGCAGCGATGGCAGCTCACAAGCCTCAAAGGCACAGAAATTAATCATTATAAGCAATAAATAAGGCACATATACGTTCATAAATAGTAATGAATAAAGAATTTAGACGTTTTTCAAGCATAGTTGTCCTGTTGTTGAGCGTCATAACAGCCATAGCGCAGGATGACAAATCAGAGATGTTCAACCCTGTGAACTACTCTGTTACCTCTCAGATGATTGCACCGGATGCGCGAGCTGCCGGTCTGGGTGATGTAGGTGCTGCTACAGACCCTGATGTGAACTCGCAATTCTGGAATCCCGCGAAGTATCCGTTCACCATCAGCCGCGCAGGAGTAGCCCTGAACTACACTCCCTGGCTGCGCCAGCTGGTAAGTGATATCGACCTCGCCAACATGACGGGTTACTACCGTATTGGCGACTACAGCGCTATCTCGGGCTCGCTGCGCTATTTCTCGCTCGGAGAGGTGATGACCAACTGGAACGGTGGTGACGACTATTCGAATGCCGAGACCATCAACCCTTACGAGATGTCACTGGATGTGGCCTATTCGCTGATGCTCAGCGAGAAATTCTCGATTGCTGCCGGATTGCGCTGGATATACTCCGACCTCACTTACGACTACCACGACGACACATCACCCGGTTCGGCATTTGCCGCAGATATCGCCTGTTATTACAACAACTATCTCACGTTGGGCAGCCGCGAGTGTCAGCTGGGAATAGGTATGAACATCAGCAATATCGGTAGTAAGATCTCGTTTGGCGGTGACGATAACAGCGAGTTTATCCCGACAAACTTGCGTCTGGGTGCCGCGCTCATGATTCCTGTCGACGAATACAACCGTTTCACCATTGCCGCTGATGCCAACAAACTGCTGGTTCCCACCTATCCCAAGCGTATTGACGACGAGGCTGAGGAGGATTATATCTCACGCGTTCAGCGCGACTACTACGACATCAGCTCCATCCGTGGTATCTTCAAGAGTTTCAGCGATGCGCCTAATGGATTCAAGGAGGAGATGCAAGAGATTCAGTGGAGTATCGGTGGCGAGTATATCTACCACGACCAGTTCTCCATTCGTGCCGGTTATCATCATGAGAGTGCCAACAAAGGTAACCGAAAGTATTTCACCGTTGGTGCCGGTTTCCGCATGAGCGTGTTCTCACTTGATGCCGGATACGTTATTGCGACAGCCAAGAGCAATCCGCTCGATCAGACATTGCGTTTCTCTTTGTCGTTCGATATGGACGGAATCAAAGATTTGTTCCACAGGAAATAATACAAACCCCACTTACGTAATGAGAATAAGGGTAGGATTCGGATACGATGTCCATCGGCTGGTAGAGGGCCGTGAATTGTGGATGGGCGGCATTAAGATTGACCATTCTTTAGGCCTTTTGGGCCATAGCGACGCCGACGTGTTGCTGCATGCTGTATGCGATGCCTTGTTGGGAGCTGCAAACATGCGCGACATTGGTTATCATTTCCCCGACACAGCTGCTGAGACCGACGGTATGGACAGTAAGATTATCCTGCGTGACACCGTTGCTCTGATAGCCACAAAAGGCTATCGGCTGGGCAATATCGACGCTACCATCTGCGCTGAACGGCCCAAGATGAATCCGCACATACCTGCTATGAAACGCTGTATGGCTGAGATTATTGGTTGCGAGGAGGAAGATATTTCCATCAAGGCAACTACGACAGAGCGCCTGGGCTTCACAGGACGCGAGGAAGGCATCTCCGCCTACGCCACCGTATTGATAGAGAAAGACTTTTAATCCCCTTTATCTTGTAAAAAACAGGTTGGGCAGCTCAGAAAGAGTTGCCTCCTGAGGGCATCGCTTTCTCGAGGAAGTCATCAGCCTCGCAGGAGGTATCTTTAGCCTCACAGAAGGCAACTCTAGCCACGTAGGAGGCAACTCTAGCCACGTAGGAGGCAACTCTAGCACTATAGAGGGCAACTCTAGCTTTATTAAGAACATCTTTTAAGCACAAAAAACAAACGCTGACACTCATCAACGAGCACCAGCGTTCTGCCTATGTTTAACTAAAAATCCTTTTCAAATTAAATGGGAGCCTCACGGTCCACCATTGTCATCCTTAAACAAAAGCAATCTTGTTAAACTTACCTTAAATCTAAATAACTAAAAACCTAAATCTATTACTACTAACCTAAACAATCTATTAACCTTTTGACGATGCAAAGATACAACGATTTTCCATATCCCGCAATAGTTTTTACTCATTTTATTCATTTTTAGGCTTCTTTCTTGACCTAAATCAACACGTTGTGTGCGATAACAGTGAATAAAATGCATTTTTTTTTGTCTTTTTCCTTTTTTAGCTGTACCTTTGTTTTCTAATCAATTTTAGCGCATGAGAGTACTGATTGTAAATACAAGCGAGAAGACTGGAGGCGCGGCTGTGGCTGCGAATCGGTTGATGGAGGCGCTGAACAATAATGGCGTGAAGGCGAAGATGCTCGTTCGCGACAAAGAGACCGACAGCTTGTCCGTAGTAGGGCTGCGCCCTTCTATGTGGTCCCGGTGGCATTTCCTATGGGAGCGATGGTGTATCTTCTGGCATCTGCGCTTCTCACGCAAGCATCTTTTCGAGTTGGACATTGCCAATTCGGGCATAGATATCACACGGACGCGTGAGTTCCGCGAGGCTGATCTCATCCATTTGCATTGGATTAATCAGGGGATGTTGTCGCTTGGTGGCATTCGTAGGATTCTCAACAGCGGCAAGCCTGTGGTTTGGACGATGCACGATATATGGCCGGCAACGGCAATTTGCCACCTCACTTTAGGATGTGGCAGCTTCAAGTCATCCTGCCATCATTGCAAATATCTGCCTGGTGGTGGCTCGCAAAACGATTTGGCGGCACGTACCTGGAGACGGAAGATGCAGATGCTGGACAAGCAGACCATCTCGTTCGTGGCATGCAGCAAGTGGCTGCAGAGCGAGGCCAGACGTAGTGGGCTGCTGAAAGGCCAGCGTGTGGACTGTATTCCTAATCCGATTGACACGCATGTGTTCCGTCCGAACGAAAAGAAGGCTGCCCGTGAGCGTCTGAACCTGCCGGCCGACCGGCGGCTGATTCTGTTTGTCTCACAACGTGTGACGAATGTGAACAAGGGGATGGATTACTTGATAGAGGCTTGCCGGCTGATGAGCAGTCAGTATCCTGATCTCGCCGCTCAGTCAGACCTCGTGATTCTGGGCGGACATGCAGAGGAGATGACCGACAAGCTTCCCCTGAAGGTATGGCCGCTGGGTTATGTGAACGACAGAAAGAGCATTGTGGATGTCTACAACGCCGCGGATGTGTTTGTCCTTCCGTCGTTGTCGGAGAATTTGCCTAACACCATCATGGAGGCTATGGCCTGCGGCGTGCCTTGCGTGGGATTTAAGGTGGGAGGCATCCCCGAGGAGATTGACCATCAGAAGAACGGCTATGTAGCCCGTTACCGTGATGCGCAGGATCTGGCCGACGGCATTCATTGGGTGCTGGAGGACTGTGACTACGAGGCCGTGAGCCGTGCTGCGATTACCAAGGTGGCCCACAACTATTCACAGACAAGTGTGGCTATGCGCTACATAGAGGTTTACAACGAGGCATTGGCCCTAAAACACTATAAGCTATGATTAAGTTTACGATTGTTACCGTTACCTATAATGCGGAGGGTGTGCTGAGGCCGACTACCGACAGTGTGCTCATGCAGAGCTATGCAGGCGTGGAGCATCTCATCATCGACGGTGCCTCGACCGACCGTACGCTGCAAATAGCCGAGGAGTACAGACAAAAGTCGGCCGACGCGGCCTGCGGTCATGAGATACGTATCATCTCCGAGCGCGACAAAGGTATTTACGATGCCATGCAGAAAGGTCTGAACCTGGCTCAGGGCGACTATATCTGTTTCCTGAATGCCGGCGACCGCCTGCCCAATGCCGACACCTTGCTGATGATTGCCGACAAGGTGGACAACGAGCGCATGCCGGGTGTGCTCTATGGCGACACCGATATTGTGGATGGTGATGGCAACTATTTGTTCCGCCGCCGGCTGACACCACCCGACCACCTCACATGGCGTTCGTTCCGTCAGGGTATGGTGGTGTGCCATCAGGCTTTTTATGCTCGGACGGATATTGCGCGTGCTATCCCCTACGACCAGCAGTTCCGCTATTCGGCAGATGTGGACTGGTGTATTAAAGTGATGAAAGCGTGCGAGGAGAAGAACCTGGAACTGAAGAATCTGCACCTGACGGTAGCGAACTATTTGCAGGAAGGGCAGACGACTATTCATCATCGTGCCTCGCTCCGCGAGCGTTTCCGCGTGATGGTGCGCCATTATGGATGGCTGTCCACTATCATCATGCACGTTTGGTTTGCCATCCGCCAGCTATTTAAATAACGTGAGTTCGACGAATTCACGTTAACTTGAAACCGGCAGCGCTGCTGTTCTCATTCGTCACTAAACCTTGCTGTCGCCTGATGGATAATGGCTTATGCTTGGTGACACTTGTCTTTCTGCCGTCACGATGCCTTCACACGCATTTTGTAATTAATGCCTGATTACCCTCTAACTAGTTAATCAATTAAGGTCTAATCAGGCATTAATTAGAACGTAACTAGGCATCAATTAGAGCATAATCAGGCATTAATTCGAGCATAATCAGGCATTAATTGCAATTTCCCAAAAGTTGCACACAAAAAAGGAAATCAAAAGGACCCGTCCCTCCGATTTTCTGACACACAGCTTGCATGATTCTGAATTCGTCGAACTCACGTTTTGTTAGATAATTCGCAGCTCTTTCTTTGTTGTGTAGTAATAAAGTTAGCTAATTTTTGTCTTAATTCAGGTTTTTGTCAATCCACTCGATGATGCTTTCGTGCGAGGGACGGGGCGCGTCGAGCGAAATGATACGTCCTTTTTTGTCAATCATCAAGAAACGGGGAATACCGTTGATGTCGTAGTTTTTACAGAGCATCGACTTGAAGTTGTCGGGACATATAAACTGTCGCCATCCAGGCTTGTCCTCTGCCAATTTCTTTTCCCATTTTTTGCGGTTGTCATCCAGCGAAATGCTGATAAGCTCCACTTTTTTGTTATTCTTATAGTGGGCATAAAGTTTTTCCATATAGGGAATCTCGGCACAGCAGGGGCCGCACCAGGTGGCCCAACAGTCTATATAAACGGCCCGTCCTCTCAAATCTTTTAGCGTATAGCGCTTGCCAGTCTTATCGTAGAAGTCGAAGTCGGCAGCTGGGGCGCCAGCTTTCAATTTACTATAATGCGCGTACAGGCGGTCAGCCTCAGCATGTCCCTCCTTGTTGGTCGATGTGGCTTTATATGCAATCAGCTCTTCGTCCATATTCTCGGGTGCGTCTTTTAGTGTGTTCTGAATCATGCTGTCGGCCAGGCGGTTAATGATTTCCTGATTGTCGAAAGCCTGTTTCAGCCGCTCATAGCGAGCTATAGCAGGTGCGTCGGCGGGTAGTGGATGAATATCTTCATAGCGCCTCCAGTAGTTATACGTCATGTCGTTTTGAGGATCGTTGTGGTCGAACGATGCCATCCAATGGTCAAAGTCGGCATCCTTTTGTTTGTTCTTTCCCCAAGCCCATCGACAGATGTCTCTGGTGAGTTGCTCGTCCACCTCTTTTCCTGTGATGCGACGGAAGGCGATACTCTTCACCTTGTTTAGTTTAGCCCGGTTTTCTTCATATTCATATTCAATCTGTTGGCGATAGACTTTAAATGGCATGCCGTTGATACGTTCAAAAGGCCAGTTTTTGTAGTGCTCTATCACACCGTTTTGTTTGATAAAGTCGTAGCAGTCTTTATTGTCGCCACTATAAGTCACGCTCATATCTGTCTGAGGCTTTCCGTCGACTAAAGTCTCGGTGAAGGTGATTTGCAGGTCGGCCTGCATGCCGTCTTCCAAGAAGAATTCCATACTCTGGTGCTGCTCTTCGAACAGAAGGTAGGCATTGCCAGGTTTCTCTATTTTCAGGCTGGCAGCAAATGTGCCGTCGGCGTTCACGCTAAGTGTATCGTTCAGCCGCCCTGTGTCGGTAAGCCTGATAACGATGGCGTTGCCGCCCATAAAATTATTCAACTTGCCTGTGAGGCGGGCCTGTGCTATGGCATAAGTTGAAACCAAACACAGGATAGCAAAAAGAAAGATTTTTTTCATTTTCAAATCTACTTATTTATTAATGAATAAGCTGGTTCAGCACATCTTCTATACTAGGACTTGACGGACGGTCGGCATTGATGTTGATGATGCAGCCTTTGCCGTCAAAGATCATGAAGCGGGGGATGCCATCCACCCGGTAGCCCTGATTAAAAGAGCGAATATCGCTTTGGGGGATGAGATACTGTTGCCAGTTGAGGTTCTCTTCATCAACCATGCGTTTCCATGCGTTGACATTGGTATCGATGGAGATGCTTACGATTTGGATCTTGTCATTATCCTTGAATCGTTCTGCCACTTGTTTCAGGTAAGGTGTCTCGGCACGGCATGGTCCACACCATGTGGCCCAGAAGTCAACATACGTAATCTTTCCTTTGTTGATGATGTCAGAAAGGTGACAGGCTTTGTCTTGTGGGTCGTGGATGATGAAATCGGGTGCTTTGCTGCCCTGACCAAGTTTACACAGTTGGAGGTAGGTTGACTCATTACGTTTATAGGCATCCGATTCTTTGTCGGAAAACGCCTTATAGATATTGAATGCCTCATCGAGTCCTTCACCTGCGCCTTGTCCCATAAAGAGCGTCATGTACATATTACCTAAGAAAGACCGTACACGAGGGTTCACAACCATATCCCGCAGATAACTGAGAGAACGTATAATGTCTGGTTTTCCCTCGTAAAGTGTCTTGTCTGTATTTAATCGGAACTCAATCACCTGAGCGGCATTGGGGTTCAACGCGTTCATGGGGTTGATGGTGACCACAGCATCATCATTGAGGTTATAACCATCAATAAAAGCCTTAAACTCTGGGTCGCCCATAGGATCGATACCTCTATATCGGAGCATATTACCATAGGTAAGGTCGAATTGCTCATGCAGCATTTCTGCTCTCTCTGACTGCAGGCGTGCAAATTCCGGGTTGGTGCCTTTGAGATGTTCCTTGTTAAATTGGATTCGCTCGTCAATGAGTTTGAGGAAGTTGTTATATCCAATAGGTTTCCCTTCGTCGGTTAGTGCATTAAAACCATATACTTGCGGCAGATTGAGATATTCGCATTCAGCCTTGGTAGCCCCTTTGAAAACAGGATGTGCATCGTAGTTGTCTGCGCTCCGTCCCATGAATTCCACCTTTTCCATACCACCTCTTATGTTGATCTCGATCGGTTCGTCGGGTATCAGATAGATTCTGACGTAAGCCGACTGCTGACCAGTGGTGAGTATGAGATTGTACTCACTGGGATTGTTGATATCGATAGTTTTTGTAAAGGTGCCATTGCTATTAATTAATAAGGTGTCGATATGGTTACGATCTTGTATAAACAATACCTTCTGTGTACCATCATAATCAGATAGCTTTCCACTGATCTTGGTGTCGGTAGCCATCATGGCTGCCGACATTCCAAGTAATGTGAATATTGTTAAAATTCTTTTCATATTAGTCTGTTATTAATGTTCTCCATTCCTCATTCTAATGTTCTCCATTCCTCATTCCACTTCAGCACACCCTCCGGCAGACGCAGATAGAGATTGTCTTCTGTAAACGTATAGGAACGCTCGCCATCGGTACGGGTATATGGCTTACGATATTGGAATAACGGGTCGTTCCAGAGTCTCCGCAGGTTATAATAGCCATTGAGACGATCCACAAATTCACGGCGCTGCTCATCCACACAGAAGACAATCAGGTCACTCTGTGTCACCACATCATCAGGGACATCCTCATAACCCGGGGCAATACGATGACTGCGGAACTCACGCAGAATATTGCGGGCATTATCCTGACTGCCTACACGAGCCTCACACTCTGCCAAACCGAGATAGACATCGGCCAGTTCTATACCGTAATTATCCTGATTACCACGGATACATCCTACCGGTCCTTCATATTTCTGCTCAACATAGACAATCTGATAGGTATCCCAGTCGATAGACATGACATAGGCGGCTGTAGGGACATAGTTACGACGGATGTCATTCTCACCATACAGATTATACAGATCCCAACTGATATAGTAGGCCGGTCCGTAGGAGCCCAACATAAAAGCACCAAGGAAACCACTGTTTTGTTTGACCCACAACAATTCCGGACTGTTAATAAGGTTGGGATGAATATTGCTGTTACTTAAATCCACATTAGGATTATTGGGGTAGTCGTAATCATTGAAGTTGATGAGATAGAAGTTGGTCTCACTCTTCAAACGCTCATAGGCACGTCGGAGGTAAGGGAGTGCCTTGTCATACTGCCCAGTCATCCAGTAGTATTTACCCAGCATGGCATAGCCTGTGGTCTTATAGACACGCATCTTATGATCGGGCCGGTCTTCCAGATCCTCTACCGATTCTGTCAGGTCGCTCTCTATAAAGTCGTAGAGTTGCTTCTTCGTGGCACGGGTAAAACTCTTCTCCATGGAGTTGGCTTGACTGACAATAGGAATAGTCAGTTCGTCATCATTGGCCAACTGATAAGGCTTAGAGAATATTTGAGCCAGCAGAAAGTGCATCCAGGCACGACTGAAACGGGCTTCAGCCAGTAGTGCACGGCGCTGTGCATCCGTTCCTGCACGTGAGTCCATCACCCCATTGGCTATCACATTATAAGTATATATACGCTGATAGAAGCCAGCCCATATATCACAGTTCTCCGTGTCTGCATAGGGGT
>JAEEXN010000069.1 GCA_016291595.1 Prevotella sp. | reverse complement strand
TGGAGTGAGAGAAAGCTATCACTGGAGTGAGAGAAAGCTATCACTGGAGTGATAGGATCCTTTCACTGTAGTGATAGGCTTCCTATTTGTGCCTGATTGTACCTTGAACAATGGCGACTTGTACCTCAAAAGATGCCTGATTGTACCAGAAAACATGACTAAATGCATCTGATTGGTAACTAGCACATACGCACCCATCTCTTTACTCTGTCTAAACTCCTCCCGTGAAAAGCCGCAAATAGAACATGTTTTTCTGTCCACTTCCTCATGCCTCTGACTGCTCCGGTGCTATAGCAAAGTATGTATTCCTCCCAAATAAATGTTAAATATCAACGTAAGAGATAAATTATTTACAGAATAATTTGGTTTATATTATAAACTTATTTATCTTTGCAGCACAATCCGGATGAAATGCGTCTTGTCCGACCTTTCTGCAGGAGGAAGGACGAGGCGCGAAAAAGAGTTAATCAATATCTTTTAAAATCATCAAGAGAAAACAACAATGGAAGAAAACATTAATATGACTGCCGAGCGCAGTCTGGAAATCATCACGGAGCAAATAGAGCGCAGCCGCAAAACGGTATCGAAGGATGCGGGCTTGTCGCTCTTTATCGCAGGTCTTTGCATCATTGGCGTAGCCTTTGCTACCGTTGTCTGTGTCTTGCTCACAGGCAATATGGCTTTTCATCTTCTCTACGTCTTGGTGCCTGTTTTAGTAATAGCTATAGAACGCTACGTCAAAAGAAACAAGCCAAAGGTGCCCGACAGTCTTATAAGTACTATGGTGGATAAAACATGGCAGACATTCGGCATCTTCGTTCTCTCATTTTTCGTGTTGTCTATTCTTTTCAACCGCCTGATGCTCCACGACGCTCTGGTAGCAGACAATATGCAGGTGTATTTCCAAAACCGTATCAACCCTGTTCGCATCATTCTGCTGATGATGGGTATGGCAGTTACCATCAACGGTTATACCCTTAAGAGCAAATGGATGGTGTGGTGTGGCATCATTGGCGGTATCGGCGGATTCTTTTGGGAATCTTTCTGCGTGACTCAGACATTACTGGCTCGGAGCAAGGTTTCATTAGAATATTACGGTACTCTCCAAGCCATTGCTCCCAACCTGATTATGGCTGTATTCACCTTCATCGGTCTGACGCTCCCAGGCTGGATGCTCATAAAACACAAGAAGTAGCCTATGCCGTTCCAGCCATTAGACCCACTGCTGCACTCCGAGTTGCGACTGGCTGTGATGTCGCTGCTCATCAGTGCCGAAGAGGCCGAGTTCCCCTATATTAAGGAGCAGACGGGAGCCACGGCTGGCAACCTGAGTGTGCAGATAGACAAGCTCTCGGCGGCAGGCTACATCGAGGTTGAAAAGAATTTCAAGGGCAAGCGTCCTTGCACCATCTGCCGTATCACGCCCACGGGACTGAAAGCCTTTGAGGACTATGTGGAGGCTCTGAAGAGTTACTTAACACCCAATTCCAAATAACAAGCAACACGTTGGGCATTTCCCGGCAGCACAGGAACAGTTAGGCAATAAGCGATGCAGTGTACCACTTGCATCGCTTATTGTTTACTGGAACAACAAATAGAGACATTTAAACCCTTAACAGAAGTTAAATTTATCGTATTTCGATAATTTTTTATTGATTTTATTTGGATGGTATTGGTTTCCTATATACCTTTGCATATCGAAAATCGATAAATAACAACATTAAAACGATAAAAAGTATGAAAGCAACCCGTATTCTGCGTGATATAGTGAAGAATCCTGTAATGATATTCTTTTTGCTGCCATTGGCCGTCCTGATGGCCTTCATGATAGTTGGTGACATCAGGAATATGCAACAAGCAACCTCTAACTATGAGTATTATTCGAACTTCATCTATCTGATAGACAATATTGCAAAAGTCTACTTTTTCTGCATATTCATGTTGATGGTGACTTTTACTTATGTCAATAAGCAGTATTCCAAATGGTGTATTAGGCTGTTTTATATTTTGGGTGTATCAACCCTGATATATTACGTTATAGCCAATCAATTCTACAGACACATGTTTGGCTTTATCGAGCCGGAGTTTATGGATAAGGTTCCCTCAATGACGACAACGTTATATACCGGTCCTTTGTATTGGATGATTATTGCCTATTTCTTTATACCCAAGATTCTCAAAGACGCGCAGAAGCTGAAGGAGGAGCAGGAATTGACCATATAGAAACTTTCATTGTAAAATAAAACGATAAACGATATTGATTATGAAAAAGAAACTCAATCTTTTTTGTGTACTGATATTAGTACTGAAGGCTGCACAGATTGTTGTTGGCAACGTGATGAGCTTTGGCGAGAATGCCCAAGCCTTCCATCAAGGATGGGAAGAAGGCGGAAAGGCCGATACAAGTATAGGCTTTGAGTTCTGGGGGGGACTGTTCATCGTGATGTTAGGACTTGTCTGTCTCTTTCTGATTATCCGTTCGCTCATTGCTTTCGTCAGATTCATCCTGAACGTTAATCGCAACAAAGTGTTCGTGTGGGAAAATGTCCCCCTGCTGCGCTGGACGGGTTGGGGATTATTGGCAGCAACGGCAATGATTGCCATTCACGACCTGTTGGACCATATTCCTTTTGAAAAAATCTACAATAGCACTATCGACGACTTCATCTTTAGCGTGTTCTGCCTGATCATGGCAGAAGTATTCATGATCGGACTGAAATTGAAGGAGGAACAAGACCTGACGATATAGTGCGCCTATGGGAAAAATCGTAGTGAATTTAGATGTTGAAATGGCCAAGCGGAAGATTTCGCTGAATGAACTGGCTGAGCGCGTGGGATTGACACAGGCAAACCTGTCGATCCTGAAGACAGGCAAGGCCAAAGCCGTACGATTCACTACTCTCGAGGCCATCTGCCGCGAACTGGGTTGCCAGCCTGGCGATATCCTTGAATATAGAGACGAGTAAACAAGCATATTTTCAAATCAAAAAACAATCGTGATGAACAAAGGATTTATCATCATTCTTATTTTTGCTTTGGCTCATACAAACGTCAATGCACAGTTCTTTTTCCGCATCAGTGGTAACAAGCTGAAACAGCCCTCGTATATCTTAGGCTCTTTACATACCTTGCCGGGTTCTATACTCGACACCATACCTGAGTACCTTGAGGCAGAGGCTAAGTGCAAACAGCTGGTTGCTGAGTACGATATCAGCGACCAACAAAAAATGAAAGAAGTACAGACGGCAGGAAAGCAAGCTACAGCCCTGTCTGACGGCAAAACGATTTTCGACGTCATGAACAAGGACCAAATAGAGATTCTGAATACGAGGTTTCGTGAAACGTTCCAAGTGAACCTGACCGACTCGGCGATGAAAAGCGCTTGGAACTATTCTCCCGCCGTACTTCTTTCCTCCCTCAACCTTGCCTTATCCATGCAAGAGATGCAGAAGCACCCGGAATTGGCTATGGCCGGCATGCCCATCGACATGGTTTGCATCAACAGGGCAAAGGAGCGTGGCATGAAGATAGGACAGCTGGACGAGATACAAAGTCAGGACAGCCTGGCGAAGATGCGCACGACACTGAATGAGAATCTCAGTGTCCAGATTGATTCGCTCATGGCGTTTCTCAACGATTTCGACCAGCGCAAACAGCGAATCATCGACGAGGCAAACGCTGTAGCACAGTCTGTCAAGCTATGGAAAACAGGCGATTACCACAGTTTTGCCAACTCAGACTATTGGGTGACACACATTGAGAAGCAGACGGCCATCTTCAAACTCCGCAACGAGAAATGGTTGCCTAAAATTCAAGCTGCCATGAACGAGATGCCGACGATGTTTGTCTTTGGCACAGGCCACCTGATGGGTACCCATGGCATTCTTCAACTACTCCGCAATGCGGGTTATCAGGTAGAACAAATTAAAAAGCAATAGACAATGGAAACAATCAAAGTATATGAGTCCTTCTGGAATTCGGACAACCGCCTTGCGCTGAGTCTTACATTTTGTATTTGGGCAGTGTATATGATACTGGAAAGCCAGTCCGAGCATAGCGGATTGATTCTGATAGGAGTATTCGGTCTCTTTGCCATCAGTACTATCCTCAACTACATCTGGAGAAAGCCAAAACTGATTATCTATGATCAGGTAATCAAGGTGAACTCGCCAGAGCCGTGGGTAGTACATCTCAACGACGTGGAGGTTTTCTACCCTACCAGCTATCGTGGACAAGAGGCTATAGGTGTATGCTACAAGCAAGGTACAGAGAATTGGAAGCCGGAAGAGGAAATCGTGGAAAGCCGGAAGTCGCGCATCAGATATCCCGAGAACCTTCATCCCGGCAAGCCTTACGAGATCTATGTAACAGGTCTGTCGATGAGATGCCAGCAGCTCTGCGACATGCTGAACGAGAGGCTGGAGAACTAAAAAAAGTAAAAAAAAAATTGCGATGCCATATTTATGAGGTAGTTAAAAAGTTCAAATGTCGGTCAATTGTCGGCAAGTTTATTCTTTTCTCTTGCCTACTCGGTATATCTTTGCAAGGCAAAACACATCATACAAAAAGAATCATGAATCAGAGAACCATTTTCTTTTTCATATTGTTTGTCCTCATCGCAGTGGCGGGGCAGGCACAAGTAAAGTGCCACATCGTGGGAGAACTGCTTGAAACAGCACAAGGAAAGACTGTTGTTATTTGCCCAGCAGACGTAGACATCCGGGTATCTGACAATTATATGACGGTGAAGGCTGACGACAAAGGCCTATTCTCATGCGATGTGGAGACTGACGCAATGAGGCTTTACAAAGTATTCCTCCACGAACAATGGCAGGAAGGCTCATGGAGTTATGAAAACTTCCTTGTTGAGAACGGTGCAGTTCTGCAGCTTCGCTTCAATGGCGACAAATGGAGAGTCATCAGCGGCGGCCCAGAGCAGATGCAGAAAGTCAAGATGATAACTGAGGGCGAACGGCTCTATCTGTCGAAGATGAATAAGATTAAGGAACAAGTGAAAAAAGAATTATATCCACAGATGGAGATGTTGCAGAAGCAGGGAAAGAATCCCGAGGAGGACACACTGCTGATGAAACGCAACCAGGTGTTCATGGATGAGTATGAGAAAATTTACAAAGAGTATCTGGCCTGGGAAATAGACTACTACGCCACCCATCCGATGCAATACATGCTCTACGATATAGCCTGCAGGATGCAATATAATGGTGAACTCCATGACGAAATGAAAACCAAATTGATGGACATGTATCATTCCGCCTACGAGAACTTCCATCCGGAGAACACCATCCACAACACCATCCGCACACTCGAAGCTGCGTGGCACTTGAAACCTGGCAAGCCCTACATCGATTTCGAGGCGCTCACGGTCGGAGGCAAGCGTGTAAAGGTATCGTCGTTCTATCAAGGCAAAGTGGCGGTTATCGATTTTTGGGCCTCATGGTGTGGACCGTGCCGGCGGCACAGCAAAGACCTCGTCCCGCTTTATGAGAAGTATAAAGGCCAAGGATTCACCGTTATTGGCGTCGCCCACGAGGATGAGGTGAGCCACATGACCCGCGCTGCCGAGAAAGACGGCTACCCATGGCTAAACCTCATCGACCTGAAGGATGAGCTGAAAGTGTGGCAGAAGAATGGACTTGGCTTCTCTGGCGGTGGCATGTATCTCATCGACCGCGACGGAACAATTCTCTCCACCTCGACTGAACCTGACGAACTGGAGCCGCTCATCCGAAAGGCACTTGGATTGGCCGAAGAGACTACGACAGGATGGAAAGCAGAGGCTGAGCAGAACCGCATTGAGCCAAGCAGCCCCACGAGGCCTTTCACCGACTTCTCTGTCGTTTACAATGGTAAGACAACACGCCTCTCCGACTATGTGGGACAAGGTAAATACGTTCTCGTCGACTTTTGGGCCTCATGGTGTGCTCCTTGCATTGAGGAGATTCCTCGAATCATTGCTGCCTATAACAAATACCACCATCGCGGTCTACAAGTACTCGGTGTAGCCGTTTCAGACAAGCCCGCCCACACCGAAGCCGCTATCAAGGAACATGCCATTCCGTATCCACAAATCATTAACACCCAGAAAACTGCCAACGAAGCCTACCATTTCAGTTCCATCCCTTACACCCTTCTTTTCGACCCTCAAGGAGATATCATTGCCAGCGGCCTCCGAGGTGAGGATTTAGACAAGAGGCTCGCGGCGATATTCCCTTAATCCGTACTATCGTAGTCTTGACATAAACCTTTCGCGGTCCACAATAAATCTCAGGTGTGTACCCTCGCCCAGCAATATGTCACCAGCGTATGCAGCCACCTTAAACTCTATCTTCTTGCCATCTACCTTCGTTACCTCAGCTTCGGCTCTTACCACATCACCGACCCGGGAAGGCTTTAGGTGGGAAGACTCTATGTGACCACCAACAGTAGTACATCCCTCAGGCAGTTCATCCCTGACTGCGAGCATGGCGGCATTCTCCATTATGGCCATCATCATAGGGGTAGCGAGAACTGGCATATCGCCAGAACCGACCTGGATAGCGGTAACTGCATCGGTTACTGTCAATTCAGTGGTATGTTTCAGTCCAATTTCAACCATATTCTATAAACTATTATAAATCTAAGGCACAAAAATAACAAAAATCCTCTAAATTCACTATTTTTGCAAAGATATTACCACATTGCTGAAGAATAACCCAACAATTATAGGACTATGGCTACAAAAATTGCTTTTTTCGATGCGAAGAGTTATGATCGTGAGACCTTCGCCAAAGTAAACCAGAACTTTGGTTTCGATATTCAGTATTTTAAGGAAAGACTGAGTCTTAATACTGTATCTCTGACCCAGGGAGCAGATGCCGTGTGCATCTTCGTCAATGCGGAATGTGACCGCAGGGTAATCGAGCGTATGGCTGGTTATGGGGTGAAACTGATAGCCCTGCGTTGCGCAGGTTTCAACAATGTGGACATCCGTGCAGCCCAGGAGCATGGCATCCGTGTGGTTCGTGTTCCGGCCTACTCACCACATGCCGTGGCAGAGTATGCCGTAACACTGATGCTTGCACTCAACCGCAAGGTATACCGTTCTGTCTACCGCACTCGTGAAGGAAACTTCAGGTTGGGCGGACTCATGGGTTTCGACATGTATGGGAAAACTGTCGGACTCATCGGTATGGGAAAGATTGCGAAAGAGTTGATCAAGATTCTGCGGGGCTTTGGGATGAACGTGTTGGCCTATGATCTTTATCCCGACGAGGCCTTTGCCAAAGAGTATCAGGTGAAGATAGTATCTCTTGACGAACTCTATGAGCAGTCGGATATTATCTCCCTGCATTGTCCGCTGACCGACGACACGAAATTCCTCATCAACAACGACTCTATTACGAAGATGAAGTATGGAGTGATGATTATCAACACAGGCCGTGGAAAACTCATCAAGACTGCCGATCTCATCGACGGATTGCGCTCTCATCAGGTAGGCTCTGCTGCTCTCGACGTTTACGAGGAAGAGGCAAACTATTTCTATGAGGATCGTTCCGACAAGATGATTGACGATGACAAACTGGCCCTGTTGCTGATGATGCCTAATGTCATCGTTACCTCACATCAGGCATTCTTTACCCGCGAAGCTACTAATAACATAGCAATAACTACCCTCCAAAACATTCTCGACTTCACGGATGGCAAAGAACTGGTTAATGAAGTCAAGTAAAAAAAAGGAAACCACGAGAAAAAAGAACAAAGACGAACTTGAATAGTATGAAACAGAGGTATGCACTAGTGGTGCTCTTTGCACTGATAACAGCTTCGAGCATCGTGAGCCTGACGAGTTACAGGGCCACGGAAGAATGGGTGACCAAGGACATGAACCAGGCACTGGCCAAGGCTTTGGACGAACAACAGTCGGACGTAATCAGTGCTGACACTATTCAAGTGTTCAACAGTTATCTGCAAATAGAGGGATTAAGAGGAAATGCTGTTTTGGCAGTGGATACAAAAACAGGATTCCGTCCGCGGCCACAAGTGTCTGCGGCAACAATTCTCTTGCTCTCCGAGCAGCGTCCTTCGATGGTTCTTTGGTCGATGGTGTTGCTGTGGAGCCTTTTCTGCCTGTACAACTACAGGCGGCTATCGACATCAGGTCTTTATGGTGGCTTGGCTTTGCAAGACGGAGAATTCGTTGATGCAAAAGGCCGCACCGTCAAGCTCACACCCATGCAGCAGCATCTGATGGAGATTCTGTGGCATTCACCCTCCCATAAACTGTCGAAGACTGAGATATGTGATGCCCTCTGGCCCAAGAAACCCGATGCCAGCGAGACACTGTATACACTCGTCCGGCGTCTGAAACCCATCATTGAGGAGCATTCCAACCTCAAGATCGAATCAGACAGAGGAAAAACGTACGGACTGACTATCAGATAGATAGAAGGCTGGCAGGTAAATGTCAGACAAATGTCAGGAAGTATTTTTGGCTGACGGCAATCTCTTCATACCTTTGCACGAAAAACAGCAAATCTATGAAGAGATTGTTATTTCTAATCCTGTTGACAGTAGGACTGAACGCCAGTGCGCAGGAAGTAAAAGATGGTCAGACACTCCAGGAAATTGTCGTTCAGGGGGCGAAAGTAATACAACGTGTGGACGGTCAGACCATCTATCCCTCACGCCAACAGTTAGAGAGTTCTACGAATGGCTACTCGCTGCTGTCGAAACTGACGCTGCCACATCTGCGCGTCGATCCTGTGATGCACACTATTACTGCCCTATCCAACACAGGGAGCGTTCAAGTGCGTATCAACGACATCGCTGCATCAAAGGACGACCTGCTGGCACTCGACATGAAGGCCGTCAAGCACATTGATTATATCGATAACCCGGGAGTACGCTATGGAAAGGGGGAGGCATACGTGGTGAACATCATCGTGAAACGACCCGTCAGCGGTTACGACATTGGGGCCGACCTGACGAACACACTCACCACCGTCAACGGCGATGAGACAGCCTATGGGAAGTTCAATCTCGGTAAGAGTGAGTTGGGTGTGACATACGGTCTCAACTATCGGAATTATAAGGGAACGAGGCGGGAAGAGCGTGCCACCTACGAGATGGAAACAGGCGAGAACGAGGTTGTATGGCGAAAGCAGACGGACGGACAGGACAAGAATCTCAATCATAACCTGCAACTGACCTACAATCTGAGCGACTCAAACTATGTGTTCCAATCGAGACTATCTGCTTCCAGAGACATCAGGCCACACCACGTTTGGAGCAGTTTCGCCGGGTCGTCTGATTATGATGAGCTTTCTTCCTCACAAACATCATCACCTGTGCTCGATTTGTATTTCCATCGTAATTTCAACCGTAATCAGTCACTGACAGCCAATGCCGTTGGGACATACATCCACACCGACAGCCATAGCGAGCACAATGAGGGTGGCGACTATGCCTACAACGTGGCTGGTAAGACATATTCGCTATGGACTGAGGCCATCTATGAGAACCGTCTGAAGCCCTTTACACTTTCGATGGGTACCCAATACGAGCAGCGTTATACTAATAATGTATATTCTGGAGACGCCGGTGCAACAAACGCCATGCGCTCTTCGAACATTTATCTCTTCGGACAGTTGAAAGGACATCTGGGCAAACTCGGCTATATGGGAGGCCTTGGCATGAGCACACGCTACTATCGGCAGGCTGAAAAGAGCAACCGCTTCTGGCTTTTCCGTCCTAAACTTACCTTTTCTTATCCTATGGCCAAAAACCTGAAAATGAAATACGACTTTGAGATATCGCAGCATGTCTCACAGATAGCTCTCGTCAGCGATGTGGCTATCAAGCAGAATGCGATGGAGACACTGGTAGGCAATCCCGATATCCGTCCGAACCGCGTCACCTCACACGACCTTCGTCTGACTTATTCCATACCAAGAGTCATGACCGAGTTGCAGGGCTATTGGAGACTGAATGCCAACTGTAACATGGAAAAATACACCCGTCAGGAGGGTCATTTTTATCAGACACAAACAAATGCTGATAACGAATGCAGTTTCTTCTTCATCCAAAGTTACAACCGTTGGGAAGCTATACCAGAGCATCTTTCCGTCACCCTCTATGGCGGCATCTACCGCTTCTTCAATTTTACAGACGACTATCGCCATACCTGTACGGCATTCAATGGCGGTGCCAATCTCGAAGCCTATATCGGCAAATGGACGCTGACGGCATACGCTGACAACGGCTGGAACTTCATGGAGGGCGAGCATCGCGGGCATCAGGCTCCCGCCTGGTATCTTATGGTTTCATATCAGATGAAGAATATCACCTTATCCCTCTATACCCAGCATCCATTCTGCGCAAGTCCGCTCAGACACAAGACAGAAGTTCTTAACCGATATATCCACAAAGAGGTATCTCAACACAGTCGCGATTTAGGCAACATGCTGACACTCAACCTTACATGGCATCTGTCGTCTGGCCGAAAATACCGCGACATCCAGCGTACAATGAACCATCGGGATACTGAAACAGGAATCCTATAAAGGAAAAGACGGAGCAGCGAGCACAGAGCCAAGTTTGCTTGGGCTATGCAGAGAAACGGAATTCGACAACTGGCTGATATGGGAACGACCACACTTACAACTGAAACAGGGCGAATCACAAACGCCCAAAGTTGTATCTGAGTAGTTTACATGTGGAATCTACGAATTCGACTTTACTGGCAGACGAGCATAGCACAGGTATGAGATGAAACGCGTGTTAGGCAGAAAAACAAATCATGTTGCAACTTACCTGCCCACCCGCTTTTGCACACCAGAAGAGCCATTCGAATAGTAGTCGCGCTGAATATAGATTCCTCGACGTGGTGTTTCTGTGCGCTGGCCACTCATATTATAGTAGGACCTTCGCTGGACCGAGGAAGAATTCCTGTTGTTTCTTACTTTTTTTACAGTGGTGCCTGAACCATCTATCTTTGTTGGTGTGAGATACATACCGGACAGGGCTGGATAGCCTTTTGCGGCCATGAGCGAATCCCATGCTGCCGGAAGGTCGATACTGACGGTAGAGAAACCACCACCAGGCATGGTCTGTACTTTGTTTCGAGAGGCATCACCCGTAATAAGAAAAGCCGTTGAGCCTTTTTGCATCGTCGGTATGGTGGTCATGGTGGCGGCATCAGTAGCATACCATGCCGGAGTCGCTGTCTCCTCGCCACCCTCGGCTTTGACGATGTGGCTCAGGTATTGATTGAAAGTATGCTCCTCTCCATCCTTACGACTACCGGGATTGGCATAATAGTTGGCAAAGGCGCGTTCGTAGGCAGGACGGCGCGAGGCATCGATAAGCACATCCTCCAGTGCCCCGATAGAAGAATAGCTGTCCTTCAGGATGTTGGCCACAGGCTCAGTCATGAGCACCACACGATTGGTAAACTGTTTTCCACTACCCACAGCAAACTGGCAGCGCTCCGAGATGTCCCATGCCATAAGTTGCATCACACGTTCTGGATCCGTGGTCGATGGCGCCATGTTATTTCCCCACATCAGGGCAGAAGACAGAGTCACAGTGTTGTCGTTGATGTTGTAACCATTCTGTTCGTTCCAAGTCTGCCAACCCACACGATGACACGCTTCCTCATCTTCCACCAAACACCACGGCTGCAGGTAACCGAATGTGCCCATACGGTTCTGACCTACGGTATAGCCTGCCAGATTCTGCATGGCCAGCGACATGAAACGGCTGATGGCCATATTGGCTTCGGCATTGATTTCGCCTTGTCCGCTATTGAAGCCCAACTGACGGGCAACTGGTCCATTGATCCACGAATAAGGCACCCATGCATGGGTGCTGCCCAACGTGCGACGGAAGTTGCCACCACCCATTGCCTTGGTCATAGCTACAAGGATGGGCATATAATCTGCTTTACACCCTGCCATACAGGCATTGACGGCCACATGCCAGGTAGTGGTGGCACGGAAGGCACCAGGCAGCACCGCGATGGTCTCGTTCCAGGCATGGTCGGTATAGTCAAGATACTCCAGCACTTTGTCGTAGGTGGGTGGATAGAAAGGCATACCGTCGCTCCAGCCCATCGCGCTGAAATGGCCATATACCTCGTCCAGTGTTCCGTGAAACACATCATCGGTGATGCCCTGCGTGGTTTCTGCAGCAGCATACTCGTCCTGACGGATAGGTGTGGTTAGGGCTTCAACTATCTGCGGCCACGTGATTTCCTGAGTATTCTTAATCAACTGCTCCTCGGTATGCGAGGCAAAGGCTCCCGGATAGACTGCAACGCGAAGCACGGGAACACCATTGTTACGGGCTGTATAGCGTGCCTGATTGTCAAAGCCCGGTGCCGTCACGATGACCGACGGGATACCCAACTTCTCTGCCACAATGCATGACCCTGTCTCCTTCGGCGTACAGATGCCGCATCCGCCATTACCGGCAATGACGGCATCCACCTTCAAGTCCTGAAGCCGTTGGCGGAATTCCTCAGTAGCCTGACGGGTGATGCCCGGCGCAGGATAAGGTCCTGCTATCGGCAATTTGTCGTACATAATCACCTTGGCCGTTGGATAATGCTGCTTGATGAGTCGGCCTAGTTCGGGATGCGTGATGTTATACATGAAGTCCTCACCTACAATGGCGATAGTTTTGCCATCGAGCGTCTCCAGCCGTGGAGCCATCTGTATCTGCTCCATGGTAGAGAAGCCTACGGGACTTACCACATTGAACTTGGCAACACCGCTGCTGCCAGGGTCGCACGACTCGTCGCAAACGAAACGGTCGCCCTGAGCGAAAGCACATACGGGCAACAATACTATCAGGCTGACTGCCAGCATCTTTCTTAATGATATATTTTTCATACTGTAATTTTTTAATGTTTTGGACGTTTACTATTAAGATACATCCGTAGAGAAAAGGTTAAAGACACTCATAAAAAAATTTTTTAGACCGAAGCTTTTAACTTTCCTGTGTCTGGTGGGTCATAATAATATATGGAAATCAATTTGGAACAAGCACATCTGCACAAACTGCTGAGAGACCCCGCCAAACGCGACGAAGGTTTCCGCAGACTGATGAAGATATACGGCGAGAGGCTATACTGGCACATCCGTCGTATCGTAGTGGGGCACGACGATGCCGAGGATGTGCTGCAGGAGACATGCATTAAGATCTTGTCAGCCATAGACTCCCTGCAAAGCGGCGACAGACTGATGACATGGATTTACAGCATCGCCACCAACGAGTCGCTAAGACATTTGCGCCGACAGACACGACTGTTCCAAAACATTGATTCCCTGGGGCCTGCGCTAACCAGCAAGTTGGAGGCCGAAAACCAGATAGACGGGCAGGTTGTTGAGATGGCATTCCAGAAAGCACTGCTCACACTGCCCACCCAGCAACGTATCGCATTCTACATGCGCTACTACGATGAAATGAGTTATGACGAGATAGCCTCCATAACAGGCAAGAACATTGGTACGCTGAAGACCAATTATCACTATGCCACAGAGAAAATAAAGAAATACATCCAAAATTACAGCTTATGACAATGGATAATCATGTAGGTATGCCATATCACGAGGCTGACGGGTACGTAAGCCACCTTGTGAGCTCTGCCACGGAGAAGGCGATACGCCAGCAAAAGAGTACCCGACGACCTTTACTCTGGAAAACAGCTGCAGCCGCTGCTGTGGTGCTACTATTGGCAGGTACGGGCGTTACTTATTATAAGTATGCTGCTACTCAACAATTAACAGCCAAGAGTCAGACAAGTCCTGTAGATGAGTTTCTCAACAACCTTACTGATGAGGAAGTGCAGATGCTGACTTATTACGAAGTGGAAGAAATAACGATTGACGAATATTGAAAGAAATACAGCTATGAGAAAGATCATGATAATCTTATTGCTGATGACATCAGTCATTGCATCAGCTCAAGACGCTCAGAAGATTAATGAGCGTTACTTTCAGGCTAAAGTCAGCGAACTGGCTTTGCGCCTTGAAATGACTGACAGTCAGAAGAGCAAGTTCATCCCTGTCTATCGCCGTTATAGCGAGGAGATGCGAGCTACGGTTGGCGTTAAGCAACGGCCTACGAAGCCTCTAACCGACAAGGAACGATTAGAGTTAACAAAACGAAAGATGCAGCGCCAGCAACAGGCACAGACCATCCGCATGCGCTACATTGATAAGTTCGCCAACTTTCTCTCTGCAGGACAAGTAAGCAGATTATTTGAGGTTGAGAGTGAAATACAAAGAAAGTTGATGCTGCGACGACAACAAAGCAACCACCAACAATAATCTCACCTTCTCCCAATCACTCTATTATTTGATAAACTCACTGTTAGAGCCACCACATTCTAAACTGTGGCCTACTGTTCCTCCAAACACCACAAATATCAGTTGTTTGTTTGAAGTATATCCATGAGAATGTGCAGTGGTGGAAATCTTAGACAAACAAAACGCCCTATTTGAGACTATATAAAACATCAGCGAGACAAACAAAACAATTTGTTTATCTCGCTGATATTAAATTACTTAGCAAAAAAAATCTAATCTTCAATATTCATCCTCGTTGAAAACTTTATTTCATACGCTTTTATACTGACTATCAGTCATTTGTGCTATAATTAACTATTTTTATCCAAACAAACCGCACTATCAGAGGCGATATGGAGCGATTAGAAGGTAAATTGGACAAACAAATGATTCGTATCGTATGAAACTTACAAAATTCTTTCTTAACACACTGAGCAATATACTACACATACTGTTTTATTGTCAATCTTGATAAGATGAATTTTAATCCTATATGAGAACGAATCTGTCTAAAGTTGCTTGAATTCAAAAAGGATGAATAATATAGGGGAAAAGAAAGTCATAAGAAAAGGGAACCAAGTTTGCTTGGTTCCCTTTGATATAAAGTTTAGGTGTTAGACTTACCTGATGAACAACAGTTCGCGGTACTTGGGCAGAGGCCAGAGGCCGTCGTCAACGATGAGTTCGAGCTTGTCTATCTGGTAGCGAATCTTGTCGAACATCGGGGCGATGGTGTCGTGGTAGGCGATGGCTTTCTGGTGCTCGTCTGCAATCTTGTTGGCAACCTTGCGGGCCTTGACAAGCTCCTCCACCTGTGTTTCGATGGTGGCTGTGCGCTCTGCTATCTCCTCGATGAGCTTAAGGTTGCGCACATTCAGCTGGCTGGCCTTCTCCTTCGGGAATACGCCCGACATGCGCTCAACGTTTCTTAGGAGCTGGCTCTGATAGCTGGTGGCAATGGGGATGATGTGGTTCATGGAGAGGTCGCCTAGCACACGAGCTTCAATCTGAATCTTCTTGGTGTAGGTTTCCCACTTCACTTCGTTGCGAGCCTCCAGTTCCTTCTTTGTCATCACACCGAGGCTCTCGAACATACGGATGCTGTCCTCGTCGAGATAACGCTCGAAGATGACGGGGCAGGAAGTTTCTGTGTCTAGTCCACGCTTGGCGGCTTCTGCCTTCCACGCGTCGCTGTAGCCGTTGCCATCGAAGCGGATGGGCTTGCACACCTTGATGTCCTCGCGGAGGATGTCGATGATGGCGTGGAACACGGCGCTGTGTTCTGTGCCTGCCAGTTTCTTCTCGAACTCAGGGATGCGGGCATCCACTCGCTTCTTGAACTCCACCAAGGCTTCGGCCACCGCACTGTTGAGGGCAATCATGGCTGAGGCGCAGTTGGCCTCGGAGCCTACGGCGCGGAACTCAAATCGGTTGCCGGTGAAGGCGAAGGGCGATGTGCGGTTGCGGTCGGTATTGTCGATGAAGAGTTCGGGAATCTCGGGAATATCCATCTTCATGCCCTGCTTGCCGGTCATGGCGAGGATGTCCTGCACGTCGGCCTTCTCGATGTGATCTAAAAGCTCGCTGACCTGCTTGCCGAGGAACGAGGAGATGATGGCTGGCGGCGCCTCGTTGGCTCCTAAGCGGTGGGAATTGGTGGCCGACATGATGCTGGCTTTCAGCAGACCGTTGTGGCGATAGACACCCATCAGTGTCTCGACGATAAAGGTGGAGAAGCGCAGGTTCTGCTCAGCTGTCTTGCCGGGGGCATGCAGCAGCACGCCGTTGTCAGTGCTCAGCGACCAGTTGTTGTGCTTGCCGCTGCCGTTGATGCCTGCGAAGGGCTTTTCGTGGAGCAGTACACGGAAGCCGTGCTTGCGGGCCACGCGCTTCATCACCGACATGAGCAGCATGTTGTGGTCTACGGCCAGGTTGGTTTCCTCGAATATCGGGGCCAGTTCAAACTGGTTGGGAGCGACCTCGTTGTGGCGCGTCTTACAGGGGATGCCCAGTTCGAGAGCCACGATTTCCAACTCGCGCATGAAGGCAGCCACGCGCTCGGGTATGGCCCCGAAGTAGTGGTCATCCATCTGCTGGTTCTTGGCAGAGTCGTGACCCATCAGCGTGCGTCCTGTCAACAGCAGGTCGGGACGAGCCGAGTAGAGGCCTTCGTCTACCAGGAAGTACTCCTGCTCCCAACCGAGGTTCGAGGTCACCTTTTTTACAGTCGGGTCGAAGTAGTGGCACACGTCCGTAGCGGCCACGTTGACGGCATGGAGAGCACGCAGCAGCGGAGCCTTGTAGTCGAGTGCTTCGCCCGTGTATGAAATAAAGACGGTGGGAATACACAGGGTGTCGTCGATGATGAACACTGGCGATGTGGGGTCCCAAGCCGAGTAGCCGCGGGCCTCGAAGGTGCTGCGGATGCCACCCGATGGGAACGACGAGGCATCGGGCTCCTGCTGCACAAGCAGTTTGCCGGTGAACTCCTCTACCATGCCGCCCTTACCGTCGTGCTCAATAAACGAGTCGTGCTTCTCGGCCGTGCCTTCGGTCAGCGGCTGGAACCAGTGGGTGTAGTGTGTCACCCCGTTCTCCGTGGCCCACTGCTTCATGCCGGCAGCCACGGCGTCGGCCACCTCGCGATCGAGGCGAGCCCCATTCTCAATGACGTCAATCATCTTCACGTACACGTCCTTGGGCAGGTACTTGTACATTTTCTCACGGTTGAAGACCTTCTGTCCGAAATACTTGGCCGGACGGTCTGCGGGTGTTTTTACGTCGAGCGGCTTCTTCTTGAAAGCCTCGCCGACAACCTGAAATCTTAATGTTTCCATCATTTTAATTTACGATTTGACAAGTTACTTTTTACTATTTATTTAATTATTCTTCCATTGCGCGATGCGCTGCAGGGCTTCCTCGGTCTGTTCATGACTGCCGAAGGCGGTGAAGCGCACGTAGCCCTCGCCGCTGGGGCCGAAGCCTACGCCGGGGGTGCAGACCACATTGGCACCATATAGCAACTGCTCGAAGAACTGCCAGGATGTAGTGCCGTCTGGCACGCGCATCCAGATGTAGGGGGCATTCTCGCCACCGTAACATTCGAAACCGAGGTTGCGCAAGACGCTGAGCATGCGGGCAGCGTTCTGCATGTAGTAGTCGATGGTCGCACCGACCTGCTGCTTGCCCTCGGGCGAGTAGATGGCCTCAGCGGCTCGCTGCGAGATGTAGCTCGTGCCGTTGAACTTGGTACACTGCCGGCGCAGCCACAGCTGGTTGAGCGAAATGCGCCCGCCCTCGAAGGTGGCCACGCTGACGTCCTTTGGCACGATGG
>JAEEXN010000068.1 GCA_016291595.1 Prevotella sp. | reverse complement strand
TCGCCGGACTGACACACGCCGCGGTGTCGTTGGTGTCAGTAGTGGTCATCGACTGGACGCGGATGGGATGGCTGCCGCCAATCACTATCTGTCCTACACGTGCCTCGGTGGACACTCTTCGTTGGTAGCTCA
Organism: Prevotella sp.; assembly: GCA_016291595.1. Lineage (GTDB taxonomy): Bacteria > Bacteroidota > Bacteroidia > Bacteroidales > Bacteroidaceae > Prevotella. The sequence goes on along the minus strand of JAEEXN010000068.1, from coordinate 17,631 downwards.
TTCAGTTGGTCTTGTATTCGTAGTCGCTGATGGAAGCCAGATCCTCGTTGGCTTTCTCAATTTTCTTGCCTAATGTAGCCTTATAGTCGCTCACCTTGCGGTGCATCTCCTCGTCGCCCAGCGCAATCATCTCCATGGCGAGGATGGCAGCATTGAGTGAGGCATTCACGCCGACAGTGGCTGTGGGGATGCCAGGAGGCATCTGGATGATGCTGAGCATGGCGTCGAGACCGTCGAGCATGCCCTTGATGGGTACGCCGATGACGGGCAGTGTGGTCGAGGCAGCAATGCAACCAGGCAGTGCGGCAGCCATGCCGGCGGCGGCGATGATGACCTTCACGCCACGGTCGCGGGCTCCTTTGGCAAACTGTTCAACGGCGTCGGGCGTACGATGAGCCGACAGTGCGTTCACCTCGAACGGCACCTGTTGCTCGTTGAGGAACTTCATGGCTTTCTCCATGACGGGCAGATCGCTTGTGCTGCCCATGATAATGCTGATTAATGGTTTCATATTGGTGTTCTTATTGTTTTCTGTTTTGATTCTTTAAGCTCGTTCTGTTATAGGGAATGTATTTGTTAAATCACTGATAACCAGGCTATTATTATTCCTACCAAAAAACCTGCAACCACCTGCGGAAGCGAGTGCTGGCGCAGTATCATGCGGCTGGTGCCGAGTATTCCTGCCAGGATGATAATCAGGCAGAGCCACCATACGGGATTGAACGAAAAGATACGGGCGAAGGCTATCAGTGCTCCTGCCACACCGCCGATGGCTGCTGTGTGGGTAGATATCTTCCACCAGATGTTGATGATGGCACATACGATCTGTACCATGAGTGCCGCCACCAGAATGCGGCCCATAAAATGGGGAATATGGAGCAGGCTCATCACGTAGTAGCACGTGAGGTAGCAGATGATACTGATGACGTAGGGAATCATACGCCGCTCTTTCGTTCCGAGCTGGAGAAGTGACCAGCCCTGATAACGGCGGTAGAGATGGATGATGAACGTGGGCAGGAGGATGGTGAAGATATACACCATCAGGATCACCTGCAGCTTATACGCAAACGGGAAGATGCGCAAATAGCTGAAGATGAATAGTGCCAGCATGCCTACCAACGGCAGGTAGAATGGTGTGAACAGCATGCTCACGACGCGGGCAGCCAGTATCAAATCACGTTCTTTCATATTCTTTTGTTGTATATCAACGGCAGGCAGGCGGATGTCCATGCTCCTGCGATGCTTATTTCTTTCTCAACCGTGCTACGGGTATTCCCAATTGTTCGCGGTATTTCGAGATAGTGCGCCGTGCGATAGGGAACCCCTTGTCGCTCAACACTTTTTGGAGTGCCTCGTCGCTCAGCGGCTTATGCTTATCCTCAGCGTCGATGACCTCTTTCAGCGTTGCTTTGATCCTGCGTGTCGATGTCTCCTCGCCAGCCTCGGTTCTGTAACTGTCGCTGAAGAAATGGCGCAACTTGAACGTGCCCCAGCGTGTCTGGGCATATTTCATGTTACTCACTCGCGAGATGGTCGATATGTCGAGGCCCGTGCGGTCGGCCACGTCTTTCAGAATCATAGGCCGCAGGTCGCTCTCATCGCCGTCCTGGAAGTATTTCCGCTGAATGTCGATAATCGCCTTCATGGTGATGTAAAGAGTATGGCGGCGCTGGCGCACGGCCTCGATGAAGTTTTGTGCGCGCTCCACCTTCTCTTTCGCATAGACCACCGCCTCTTTCTCACTGCGGGAGAGGGTTTGTTTGTTGTCGCGCTGGCGATAGGTAGCCAGCAGGTCGGTAAACGACGGTGACACATGCAGGTCGGGAACCCGTCCACGGTTGATGCTGAACGAGATGGTTCCGTCGTCGGCCGTCTCGACGATGAAGTCGGGTGTAATCTGCTGAATATTACGGCCTTCGGTCTCACCAAGAGAGGACCCCGGCTTCGGGTTCAGTCGCAGGAGCTCTTCCTGAGCAGCCTCTATCTGGTCGTTGGTCAGGCCCATCTGTGTCTTGATACGCTCCCAGCGTTTGTTCAGGAAGTCCTCGTAGTGCTCTTCCAGGATGGTTTCGGCATGACCGCGGGCCTCGGTCCACCGTTTCCGGTCGATCTGGAGCAGCAGACACTCCTGTAGTGAGCGGGCGCCAATGCCTGCCGGGTCGAATTCCTGCAGCCGCTCGAGCACCTCCTCGACCTGACTCTCGTCGACGTCGATATTATGATAGACAGCCAGCTCGTCGCAGATGGAGTCGATGCTCTTTCGCAACAGGCCGTCGCTATCGAGCGAACCGATGAGGTATTCCATCACGTTCTGCTGCTCGTCGGTCAGGTCTTGTTCGCCCATCTGCTCTTTCAGTGTGTCGTAGAAGGATGTCTGCTCGCCAAAGACCATCTGTTCCTGTTCGGCGCCATTGTTGTAGAAAAAGCGCTCGTGGCCGTCTATGGCATCAGCCATGCCAGCCATCTCGTCGTCACCGCCTATTCTTGCCAATGCACTGTCGAGCGCCTCCTCCCGTTCCTCGCGTTCGGTCATTTCCTCAAAGGTGCGGTCTTCGCCATTGGCATTTTCCTCATCGTCCCATTCCTCATGCTCTGCGGGATGGTTGTCATCGCTGAGCGAGTCGGTCTCCAGTGCGGGATTGTCATCGAGTTCGGTCTGAACATTCTGCTCCAGTTCGGGCAGCGGCATTTCCAACATACGCACCAGCATCATCTGCTGTTGTGTAAGTTTCTGCTGCTGTACCTGCTTTTGCGTCTGTTCCTGTATCAGTTTCATTTCTCTGTGTTCTTTGTTTTAGGAGTATAGTGACGTGGGGTTTCCTTCCGTCCTAACTCTTGAAGTAGTCGGTCATCTGTGCCGCCAGTGCTGCCAGTTGCTCTGGTTTGTCGTTACCGAAGCGCTGCCATATCTGCTGACAGGGGTTGAGCAACGGGTCGAGGATCACTTCGGTGCGGTTCAGATAGGGATCGCAGACCTGAAAGATGTCCATCACGTCGACAACGGTCTGTGTCTTGATGCGCATGAGCCGTGCCAGTTGCTGTATCTCGGGAGTGCTGACCACCATCGTGGCAGGCACCAGTTTGAAATAGAGGTCGAGAATCAGGATGAGCATGACGGGCTTTATATCGTTGCGCTCGGGCAGCGGTCGGAAATCTTTCTCCCATGACTCGCTCACCTCGACACCGTCGTAGAAGCTGCCGGCCATGCCGAAACCTTTCATACGCCGCAACAACTGAATGCCACGAGCCAGCTTGTTGGGGTTGCCGGCATAGGTCTCCCATAATCGGCGCAGTTTTGGTTCGTCGAGCGAGCGCAGGCGGAACATCTGCTCGTAAAGTACCTGAGGCTGCACATGCAGTTCGAGGGCAAGGTCTACCAGACCGCGCGAGTATAGTGGTTTTACGCCAACGGGTTTCCGCAGGTATAACCGCATGAGCAGCAGCCAGTATTCATCCGACCATTGGTTACGTTTTACCGTCATCTTTCAAAGTATTTGTTGATGATGCAAAAATACATAAAAAATCCCGATTTGTATACTCCTCAGGCTAATAATTTTTATTTTTCTTTTTTCGTTTGTTCGTTCGATTATGGGCACTATGTCTGGGGAGGCGGTTCTCCCTCCCCTGCCCTACTCTCATTTTCCGCTAACGATTTTCTTGATTTCGTTCAGTTTGTTCAGTGCCTCCAGGGGCGTCAGGTTGTTTACGTCGAGGCCCAGAATCTCGTCGCGTACCTGACAGAGCACGGGATCGTCCAACTGGAAGAAACTCAGTTGTACCCCTTCGCGAGTGTTGGCATCGGGAATCAGCGACGAGGGGGTTGAGAGACGTACCTTCCTTGCCTTGTTTCCTCTGCCGCTGCCGGAGCCTCCTTCCACGCCAGCAGCCTGACTCTCAAGCTGTTTCAGTACGTCATTGGCACGTTTGACGATGCTTTTCGGCATGCCCGCAATCTCGGCGACATGAATACCGAAGGAGTGTTCAGAGCCACCGCGCTCCAGCTTTCGGAGGAAGATAACACGGTTGTCGACCTCTTTCACGCTCACGTTGTAGTTCTTGATACGCTTGAAGCTCTTCTCCATCTCGTTCAGCTCGTGGTAGTGGGTGGCGAAAAGGGTGCGCGCCTGAGCCCTGGGATGCTCGTGCAGGTATTCCACGATGGCCCAGGCGATGCTGATGCCATCGTAGGTGCTGGTGCCTCTTCCGAGCTCGTCGAACAGTACCAGCGACCGTGGTGTGACATTGTTGAGGATGTTGGAGGCCTCGGTCATCTCGACCATAAACGTCGACTCACCCAATGAGATATTGTCGGAGGCACCCACGCGGGTGAATATTTTGTCGACAAGACCGATTCTCGCGCTCTCTGCGGGCACAAAACTGCCCATTTGGGCCAGTAGCACGATGAGGGCGGTTTGTCGCAATAGCGCCGACTTACCAGCCATATTCGGTCCTGTGATGATGATAATCTGTTGTCGTTTGTTGTCGAGAAGGATGTCGTTGGGTATATAACTCTCCCCTACTGGCAGCTGTTTCTCTATCACGGGATGGCGTCCCTGACGGATATCGAGCACGTCGGTGGTGTCGATAACAGGTCGCATATAGTGGTTTTCCTCGGCACATTTGGCAAATGAGAGCAGACAGTCGAGCTGTGCCACGAGGGTGGCGTTCAGCTGAATCGGTTGTATGTATTTCTGCATCTCGACAACGAGTTCGTTGAACAGGCGCGTCTCCAGTGACAGGATCTTCTCCTCGGCACCCAGGATTTTCTCCTCGTATTCTTTCAGTTCCTGGGTGATATAGCGCTCGGCCTGTGCCAATGTCTGTTTCCGAATCCACTCGTGCGGCACTTTATCCTTGTAGGTGTTGCGCACCTCAAGGTAGTAGCCGAACACGTTGTTGTAGCCAATCTTCAATGAGGCTATGCCCGTCTGTTCGGTCTCGCGCTCCTGAATTTTCAGCAGGTAGTCCTTGCCGTTCTCCGAGATATTGCGAAGCTCGTCGAGCTCATCGTTAAAACCACGGCGGATGACGTGTCCTTTGTTCACCAGTTGTGGCGGATCGTTCACGATCTCGCGCTCGATGCGGTCGCGAAGCTCCTCGCAAAGGGTCAGCTGCTCCCCTACCCTGTTCAAGACTTTATGCTGGGTGTTCAGACAAGCGGCCTTGACGGCACACAGACTCTCCAAGGCTACTTTCAACTGAACGACCTCGCGCGGTGAGACACGTCCCACGGCAACCTTCGAGACGATGCGCTCCAAGTCGCCTATGCGTTGGAACTCGTTGTCGATGAGTTGTTTGAAATCGGGCTCACGGAAGAAATACTCCACCATGTCGAGGCGCTCGTTGATGGGTTTCACGTCCTTCAACGGGAACACGATCCACCGTCTGAGCATACGGCCGCCCATCGGCGTGACTGTCTTGTCGATGATATTGAGCAGTGAGCTGCCGCCTTCCTGCATGGTTCCCAGTAACTCGAGGGAGCGGATGGTGAACTTGTCGAGTCTGACATATTTCTCCTCCTCGATGCGTGAGAGGCGTGTAATATGGCTGATCTGTGTGTGTTGCGTCTGCTCGAGATACTGCAGGATGGCTCCAGCGGCAATCACACCGTTCGTCAGATGTTCCACGCCGAAGCCTTTCAGGTTCTTCACACGGAAATGCCGCATCAGTTTTCCGAGTGCCGACTGTTCTGTAAACACCCAGTCGTCGAGTTCGAACACGCAGTAGCGCGTGCCGAACTCACGCTCGAAGTCCTTGCGCCGCGAGCGGTCGTAGAGCACTTCTTTAGGCTGGAAGTTGGCCAGCAGTTTCTCAACATAGTCGTAAGTGCCCTCGCCTGTCAGGAACTCGCCTGTAGAAATGTCGAGGAACGCGATGCCTACGGCAGCCTTTCCAAAGTGGATGGCTGCGAGGAAGTTGTTCTCCTTGTAGTTGAGCACATTGTCGCTCATAGCCACACCCGGCGTGACCAGTTCGGTGATACCGCGCTTCACCAGCTTTTTCGTCAGCTTGGGGTCTTCCAGCTGGTCGCAGATGGCCACTCTCCTACCCGCCCGTATCAACTTGGGCAGATAGGTGTCGAGGGCATGATGCGGGAAACCCGCCATCTCGTCGCCCTTCACTCCTGCCCCATTGTTGCGCTTGGTGAGCGTGATTCCCAGTATTTGGGCCGCTGCCACAGCATCGTCGCAATACGTCTCGTAGAAGTCTCCGCAGCGGAAGAGCATCAGTGCGTCGGGATGCTTCGCCTTCAAGTCGAAGAACTGCTTCATCATCGGGGTCAGTTCCTTAGTGTTTTTAGCCATCTTCTTACTGTTGTTTAGAACTGCAAAAATACGGAAAAAGCACCAAAGCACAAAATAATTAAGCTAGTTTTTTGTCATTGACGGTTGTATTCAAGGAGAGTCAGTTGTCGAAAGCCATGCCACTGAAGACTGATTTCTGGCCCCGAAAGTGGTTACGTTTTCTTCACAAACAAGGCTGAAATGCAGAAAAATGTTGATTTTTAGTGTTTTTTCGTTAGATTTGTGTACCTTTGCAGTTTGTTAATTGAAAATTAAATATTCAACAGTCACATCAACAATGGAATACAATTTCAGAGACATTGAAAAGAAATGGCAGAAACGCTGGGTAGAACAGAAAACCTACAAGGTTACAGAAGACCCGGAGAAGAAGAAGTATTACGTGCTCAACATGTTCCCTTATCCCAGTGGGGCAGGACTGCATGTGGGCCATCCGCTCGGCTATATTGCCAGCGATATCTATGCGCGCTACAAGCGCCAGCAGGGGTTCAACGTGCTGAACCCCATGGGTTACGACGCTTACGGACTGCCGGCTGAGCAGTATGCTATCCAGACCGGTCAGCATCCGGAGAAGACCACCTTCGAGAATATCGACCGTTACCGCAGTCAGTTGGACAAGATCGGATTCTGCTTCGACTGGGACCGCGAGGTACGTACCTGTTCGCCAGGCTATTATCATTGGACACAGTGGGCATTCATGAAAATGTTCCAGTCGTTCTATTGCAACCGTTGCCAGAGTGCGCAGCCTATCGACAAACTGGTAGAGCGTTTCAATGAGCGTGGTACTGAGGACTTGGACGTTGCCCAGACCGAGGAGCTCCACTTCACCGCCGACGAGTGGAAGGCGATGAGTGAGAAAGAGCAGCAGGAGGTGCTGATGAACTACCGCATTGCCTATCTGGGCGAGACGATGGTAAACTGGTGTGCCGGACTGGGCACCGTGCTGGCCAACGACGAGGTTGTCGACGGTGTGTCGGTGCGTGGTGGTTATCCGGTGGTACAGAAGAAGATGCGCCAGTGGTGTCTGCGTGTGAGTGCCTACGCCCAGCGTCTGCTCGACGGACTGGAGCATATTCAGTGGACAGACTCGCTGAAAGAGACACAGCGTAATTGGATTGGCCGCTCGGAAGGTACTGAGATGGAGTTCAAGGTTGCCGACAGCGACACGAGCTTTACAATCTTCACCACCCGTGCAGACACCATTTTCGGTGTTACCTTTATGGTGCTGGCACCCGAGAGCGAGCTCGTCGACCAGCTGACAACGCCCGAGCAGCGTGCTGCCGTAGACGAATATCTGGCTTATGTGAAGAAACGTACCGAGCGTGAGCGCCAGATGGACCACCGTGTGACGGGTGTGTTCTCGGGTTCTTATGCCGTAAATCCGCTCACAGGCGAGAATATTCCTATCTGGATTGCTGAGTATGTGCTGGCCGGTTACGGTACGGGAGCCATCATGGCTGTGCCTGCCCACGACTCCCGCGACTATGCCTTTGCACGTCATTTCGACCTGCCGATCATACCACTGATTGAGGGAGCCGACGTGAGTGAGGAGAGTTTTGATGCCAAAGAGGGTATTGTCATGAACAGTTCGAACGGTACATTCTCGCTCAACGGACTGACCGTCAAGGAGGCCATTGAGGCTACCAAAAAGTATGTCTCGGAGCAAGGCCTGGGCCGCGTGAAGGTGAACTACCGTCTGCGCGACGCCATCTTCTCGCGTCAGCGCTATTGGGGTGAGCCGTTCCCCGTTTATTACAAGGACGGAATGCCTTATATGATTCCAGAGGACAAGCTGCCGCTGCTGCTGCCTGAGATCGATGAATACAAACCGACGGAGACCGGTGAGCCCCCATTGGGACGCGCCAAGGTGTGGGCTTGGGACACCGTCAACGGTGCTGTAGTCGACCGTAGCACTATCGACAACAAGACCATCTTCCCCTTAGAGCTTAATACGATGCCTGGTTTTGCTGGCTCGAGTGCCTATTATCTTCGTTATATGGATCCTCACAACACAGAGGCATTGGTGAGCAAAGAGGCTGATGAGTACTGGCAGAACGTCGATCTTTATGTAGGCGGTACCGAGCATGCCACCGGTCACCTCATCTACTCGCGCTTCTGGAACAAGTTCTTGTTCGACCTCGGCGTCAGCTGCAAGGAAGAGCCGTTCCAGAAACTGGTGAACCAGGGAATGATTCAGGGTCGTTCGAACTTCGTATACCGCGACAATGTGGCCAGCAAGGAGAGTGGTCATCCTGTATTTGTGTCTTTCGGACTGAAGGGTCAGTATCAGGATATTACTCCTATCCATGTGGATGTGAATATCGTGAGCAACGATATCTTGGATATTGATGCGTTCAAGGCCTGGCGTCCGGAATATGCTGACGCAGACTTCGTGCTCGAAGATGGTAAATACATCTGCGGCTGGGCCATCGAGAAGATGTCGAAATCGATGTTCAACGTGGTGAATCCCGACATGATTGTCGAGAAATACGGTGCCGACACCCTCCGTCTTTACGAGATGTTCCTTGGTCCGGTAGAGCAAAGCAAGCCCTGGGACACCAACGGTATTGACGGCTGCCACCGCTTCCTGAAGAAGTTCTGGAATCTGGTTAGCACTACTTGCGAAGGTGACACTGCAGCAGCCTCAACGGCAACAGCAGAGGAGCTGAAGAGCGTTCATAAGCTTATCAAAAAGGTGTCGGAGGATATCGAGAGCTTCTCATATAATACCTCGATAGCCGCCTTCATGATTTGTGTGAACGAACTGAGCCAGCTGAAGTGCCGTAACCGCGAGCTGATGAAGATACTTGTTGCCCTGATTGCGCCGTTTGCACCCCACATTGCTGAGGAGCTGTGGTCGCAGCTGGGAGGCGAGGGTAGTGTTTGTGATGCCCAATGGCCTGCATATGATGAGAAATACCTTGTCGAGAGTAGTGTGAAGATGGGTGTGGCCTTCAACGGCAAGACCCGTTTTGACATGCAGTTTGCCGCTGATGCTGACAACGCCAGCATCCAGGAGGCCGTGATGGCCGACGAGCGTACCGCCCGTTATATCGATGGCAAGCAGGTCATCAAGGTTATCATCGTGCCCAAGCGCATGGTGAACATCGTGTGCAAATAGAGACTATAGAGACTGTATAACGTTTTTTATCGGGAGCTGACCATCAGGTTGCTCCCGATAAATAACAACCGATGAAGCGAAGAAAGAAACGAAAAACCTTATTAAAAAACCGAATCTAATGACTATTAACAATCAACTCATCCTCAACGAAGTGAAAGACTATGTGGGCATCACGCTCGCATTGATACTTTATTCGTTTGGCTTCACCTTCTTCCTTATGCCCTACGAGATTGTGACGGGCGGCGTGGCAGGTATAGCGGCCATCGTCTACTATGCTACTCACTTTCCCAACTCGTACACCTATTTCCTGGTCAATGCCGCCCTGCTTATCGTGGGACTGAAGATTCTGGGTTGGCGTTTTCTTGTGAAAACCATCTATGCCATCCTCATGCTCACCTTCCTGCTCGGACTCATGAAAGAGCTGGCTCCTGTCACTCCGACGGGCGAGATGCACAAGATTCTGGGTGAGGGGCAGGACTTCATGTCGCTGGTTATCGGCTGTTTGATGACCGGTACGGCCCTCGGACTGGTGTTTCTCTTCAATGGCTCGACCGGAGGCACCGACATCATCGCCGCCTCCATCAATAAATACAAGCCCTGGTCGTTGGGCACTGTGCTCATCTTCGTCGACTTCGTCATCATCGGCTCCTGTTTCTTCATTCCGCAGTTCGGTGAGACTCTGAACCGCATCAAGATGTGTGTGTTCGGTTTCTGTACGATGATCATCGAGAATTTCATGCTCGATTATATCATGAACCGCCAGCGGCAGTCGGTGCAGTTCTTCATCTTCAGCAGCAAATGGCAGGAGATAGCCAATGCCCTTGGTACACAGACCGAGCACGGCGTGACCATCCTCGACGGCCATGGCTGGTACACTGGCAAGGAGCGCAAGGTGATTTGTCTGCTGGCACGCAAGCGCGAGAGCAACTTCATCTTCCGTCTCATTAAGATTATCGACCCCAATGCATTTGTCAGCCAGAGCCTCGTCATCGGTGTCTTCGGCGAGGGCTTCGACCAGATAAAAGTGCAGTAGTCATACGTGATAACCCCTGGAATAACCAGATAATCAGGAAGTTCCGGAAAACAATAACCCCATGCAAAAAATAGTATTTGCCACCAACAACCAACACAAACTCGACGAGATTCGCAGCATTCTCGGTGAGCAGTTCGAAATCGTTTCATTGCGCGATATCGGATGTGACGTGGATATTCCTGAGACCGCTGACACGTTGGAAGGGAATGCCATGATGAAGGCCCAGTACATCTGGGATCACTACCATATGAGTGTTTTTGCCGACGATACAGGTCTTGAGGTAGAGGCTCTCAACGGTGCTCCCGGCGTGTATTCCGCCCGTTATGCAGGCGGTGAGGGCCACGACTCGGAAGCGAATATGCAGAAGCTTTTGCGCGAATTAACAGAAAAAAATAACCGCCGTGCACAATTTCGCACCGTTATTGCGTTAATACTTAAGAAGGATGTGTGTCCTTGTGGCTGCACCAGCATCAAGGAGGTGCATCAGTTCGAGGGCATTGTCAAGGGACAGATTACCCGCGAGCGCCACGGCAGCGAGGGCTTCGGATATGATCCTATCTTCCAGCCCGACGGCTACGACACCACCTTCGCTGAACTGGGCATGGACATCAAAAACCACATCTCGCATCGGGCAAGGGCCGTGAAAAAGCTGGCCGACTTCCTCAGCCAAGGAAAATAGTCACGGAGTGACACGGATAAAAATGGAATAGGGGATTACAGGCTAATTGTTTCACGGATAGATACGGAGAAAGAAGAAAACAGTAAGTACAACTCCTTAACTCCTAACTTCTAACTATTCAAAAGATATGCGCAAGGTCGTCACATTATTTTTCGTTTTGTTTGCCGTCACAGTTTGTCAGGCTCAAACCGGCACGTGGCGCGCTTATCTGGCTTATCACGACGTGACAGAGATCGAGAAAGCCGGCAATATGATGTATGTGCTCGCCAGCAACAACCTCTATTCGTACAATGAGAACGACCAAAGCATTCAGACCTACGATAAAATCAACAGTCTGAGCGACACTCAGATAGCGCATATTAAATGGTGCCAGGCCGCCCGTCGGCTCCTGATTGTCTATACCAACTACAATATAGACTTGCTGAAAGAGGACGGTACGACCGTCAATATCGCCGCTTATTACAATAAGCCGATGACTGAGGATAAGACGGTAAACAGCATCTATATGGATGGTCGTTACGCCTATCTGAGCACCTCGTTCGGAATTCTCAAGCTGAATATGACGGAGGCAACCATTAGTGACACCTATAACCTGGGCTTCAACATCGATTATTCATATGCGAATAATGGTTATCTCTATGCTGCGTCGTCGCAGCGTGGTCTTTATCGTGCCAGCATGAGTGCCAACATGCTTGATCCGAACAATTGGAGCAGGGTAGGAGAGTATACCCCTCAGACCACTACCCTCGACCCCGAACAGCTCGAGATTGTCAGTAACCTGCAGCCGGGAGGACCAAAATACGACTATTTCTATATGATGAGATTTATCAATAACATGTTGTATAGTTGTGGAGGTCTATATCATCCACTTCATGAAACAAGGCGACCTGGAACCATACAATTATTGAATAATGACAATTGGACTATCTGTCAAGATGAGATTCAGCCAATTATTGGACATGATTATATTGACATAGACTGTATCGATGTTGATCCTAACAACAGTGATCACCTATTTGCCGGCGGACGGACAGGACTTTTTGAGTTTTTAGATGGCAAATTTGTCAAAGAATACTCAACATACAACAGTGAACTGAAATCAACTTTTCATCCTGAAGACAATAGAGACTATGTCATAGTCAATGGACTTAAATTTGATGATAATGGAAATCTCTGGATGCTGCAAAGTCTTAACAGTAATAATAAACTCTTAGTGCTAACTAAAGAAGGCAACTGGATAAAAAAAGACTTCAATGCTTTTGGGTTTATAGGGGACGGAAAAAGCATGTTTTTTGACTCACAGAATTATCTGTGGTTTGTTAATAATCATTATATGGATCCTGCACTCTACAGATATGACATCAATAAAGATGAAGTCAAGGCATACATGAGTTTTGTTAATCAAGACAGTAGAAGATTACACGTAGAAGAAGGTGTCAGATGTGCCACAGAAGACCTGAATGGAAACATCTGGATAGGGACCAGCGTTGGGCCATTGCTTTTGGAAAAGTCTCAGTTTGACGAAGCTAATCCTGTATTTACCCAAGTAAAAGTACCTCGAAACGACGGCACTCACTATGCTGATTATCTGCTGGACAATGTGGATATACCGTGTATGGCTATCGATGCCGGTAATCGCAAGTGGTTTGGGACTAAACAGAACGGAGTTTATCTCATCAGCGACGACAATCTCTCGCAACTGGCTCACTTTACTGCTGAAAACAGTCCGCTGCTCTCGAATCATATTGAGTCGATTGCCATCAACGAACAGACGGGTGAGGTGTTCTTTGGTACCGAGAAAGGTCTCTGCTCATATATGAGCGGTATCACACATACTAACGAGGAGATGACAAAAGACAATGTCTATGCCTATCCAAACCCTGTGAAACCCGACTACACCGGTCTGATTTCAGTGGTAGGACTGAGTTATGATGCCGAAGTGAAGATTACCACTGTGAGTGGAAAACTGGTCGCAGAGGGCCATAGTAATGGTGGAACGTTCACTTGGGACGGCTGCGACAAAAGCGGAAAACGCGTTGCCTCGGGTGTCTACCTTGTGAACACCTCTACTGCTGACGGCAAAAAAGGAACGGTATGCAAGATAGCCATCGTCAGATAGGTTTATGCTAATAAATCAACGCATAATTCTCTATATCCATTTCGAAATGAGTCTATTTAGCTGATAAAACAAATAAGTGAGAATAACACAGGATAATATGTATATAAAAAGATGCAAATAATCTATAGTAAGATAATTCAATAAAGCAAGATGTACCAAGTATATTTCTAGAGAACTAATTCCACATAAATAGAGTATTTTGGATTTTGTCACAATAGGAAATATTACCGGAAATAATACAAGGGGAACTGCCATTGGTAACTTAATCATCAAAAGAATGTAATTATAAGTTGTTGTGCCTTTATATGCATGAATGGCAGGTATTTCTTTTAACAGTAGGAAGAATGTACCAAATAAGAAGCAGATAATAGCAATGACAATTAATTCTTTTTCATTATAGAGACGAACTTTATCAACATGTTTTGACACAAAAACACCTGCTAAAAATGAGAATACTTGTTCAGCTTCCATTTGCATTAGTGTATTTATTCCTATTATTCCTACCAATATGAAAATTGTAAATAGATGTTTCGCGAAAAAACGTTGAGCAATCCAATAAACGAGGTAATTCCATACTATAAATTCAATAAACCAATATGTTGAATGGATATATGTTATATCCAAAGCATAACTTGTAAAAGTATTATTGGGTTTGAAAGGAATCAAAATTGTTATAAAAATGGTATATGGAAGGATGACACGTTTAAAACGTTTATACCAATATTTTTTTAATCCAATCTTCTTGTAAGACTCATGAATTCCATACCCTGACAAAAACAAATATGCGGCTACACAAACAGATCCCGTTAAATTAATATAGCGAGGCATATTTTCACATTCAAGCAACACATGAAATATTGCTATCAGTAAAGCAGATATGCCACGTACACAATCTGTATGGTTGCGTTCAAGTATAGAAAGATTATTTTTCATATACTTTCTTATTTTACTCAATAAGTTTACTTGATGAGATAATTACAAAAGGCAATGCCATACAAAAATAAGAAATGTCATAAGCTGACTCAAACAACTGATTAAAATTATGATTTAAACACATATTATGACAAAAAGTTACCGCTACGAGTAAAACAAGCAGAATCGCAGTATATAGTGAATACTTCATAAAACTATTTTTCCACGTCAATGCCAACCATAAACCAATAGGAATGTATAGTAAAAAATCTATCAGGTGACCCTGACGCGATTGGAGAATGAATGGACTATATTCGAAAAATAACAGCATCTTTCCGTTCCACAACAAAAAAGGCAAGAATGATAATGCAAATATTGCTGCAACAGTTAAAATCAATTTTATTTTTTGGTGATTTGAGATGTTTAAAAATTCATATAAAAAGTATATTGCAAATGGTATAACTGCACTTAACCTGGTGGAAATCATTAAGCCAATGGTTACACCTACTAACGAGGTGTTCTTGCTAAGAGAAATATTATAATAGCGAAAGTACATAATAATGGCTGCACAAATAAGAAAATTAGTCATTAAGTCACTCCTAACACATACTTCATACAGAAAGGCCGGAGATAACAATAACAATATATAACCTAAAAAAGCCTGCAGAAAACTATATAAACGCCTAAAGCTGTCAATAAACAAAAATACTGCCACCACAAAAGACAGTCCAACATTGCCTAGCCAGTAAAAAGGGATATGAAATATCTGCCATATCGGAAATGGCGAGCCATATCCTCCTAAATGTGTCTGAGCCGAATATGGATAGACTCCACTAAAAAGATTACGTAAAAAGTTGTGAATGGCTGACCAACGATCTACTTTCAAATCATTTGGATTGATATCAAACTGAAGTAATACTAACGCGAATAGCGAGAGCATAATCACTCCAATCAGCCACTTTTTATAATTGGCTAATTTTGTAGAGGTTTTCTTGTATATATGAGTCACTAATAATATCAATAATACATAAGTTACCATAACAGGAAAAACATAAAAAATGTTTATTCTGCTTACGTATTTTGAGATGAATAAGCAGTTAATCACTAAATAAAGAATGATTGAAAACCTATATTGCAATTTCATATTATTTGTTAGTCGAGTTAAAAGTATTCGAAGATGGGATAATAACCTTGATTGTAACGTTTATTGCTTAGACTTAACGTGACTTCGACGAAATGTAACTGTCTAAAAATAGGTAATTAACGAAAACTGTTGTGACTTTATGGTGCTAAAATCAAAAGGATTACGAACAATAATCGCTATAATCACTGAGGGCAAAGTTACGGAATTATTTTGTATTGCAGATGATTTTTTGCAAGTTTTTTTGAAGCCATGATGTCAAAATACACGCTCAGAAGTCTCGAAAGCGCAAATACCACCGTGATTTGCCCCTGCTAAAGTCTGAAGCGATGCTCATTATGATACTCTTCCACGACTCCGGCTACCGTTGCCTAAATTACTTCTATGTCCAACCGCCTCCATTCGGGCCACTATATCTACCAGGCCAAAACAGGATGGATGGCGCTGACCAGTTATTCCTACGACCATGCAGCGCAGTCGTTCTCAGAGAATCCGAGAGACATCCACAACGATACCACCCTCAATGTGGCCCAGAAAGACCGTGTGTGGCGCGAAATGTTCCTCGACTGGGTATTGGCCCATCCGACTGATTACGCCGCTCAGATGCCCTCAAAACTGGCAAAAACGTATATTTCTGACAACGTCAATATCTGTGTTTTCTTGAAAAACAAGTCTGAGCGCCCTTATTTATACGAAGAATTGAGTCTTTCGCGCCTGCTCAAGGACTTTCCCCGTTATACCTTCGCCCAGTTTCTGGCTCTACTGAACCTACTCATCTATTACGCGATTCTCGTACTCTCGCTGCTCAGTCTGTGTCATTTCCGGTGCCAGTCCCATCTCCTGCCCCTTGCCGTTATCCTGCTGGGCACGCTTCTTTTGTTATTCGCTGGTCATGGAGAAGCTCGTTTTCACATTCCTTTCATGCCATTTTTTATTCTTTTGGCAGCCAGTTTTTTCAGTTCTTTCCCAAAAGGCGATAGAGAATAATGGCAGATAGTGCCATTGGGAGAGTCTCAATAGCGCGATAGGGGAGTCTTAACACTCGGTTTATCCCTCAATCGTATGATGTCTTCGAAGGGTTCTTCAGGTCGCGCACGCATACTTCCCACACCTTACAACAGCGGGCGCTGCCTTTGGGACCGTCGACGGTGAGCGTCACCACATAATGGGAAAAGTCGCGCTTATAAGTGTGTATGGGGTTTTGCTCATCGCTGGTGGTACCGTCGCCGAAGTCCCAATGCCACGATGTGACAGGTCCATAGCTCTGGTCACGGAAGCAGACGGTGCGTGTGTCTGGTACCACACTGAATGTCCATTCGCACTCCACCGGCAGGCGCAGTTGCGGCTCCAGGGGCATCAACGTGAACAGGCGCTGCATAGAGGCATTGCCGTACATCTGATGATGCTTCGAGAGATTCCAAAAGCCATTGTTCTGCTGGGCACCGTCGTAGTCGATGACCGCCCACGACAGTCCGATCTTCTTATTCTCGTAAAGGCGGCTCTCTACCGATTTCTCTGGTCCGTCAGGACTGGCATAGTCGAAGGGAGTGATATAGAACTCCATACGCAGACGTCCGCTCTCTCCGTGCTGGAACGAATAGTCGTAGGCATAGTTGGCGTAGGGCAGGTATTTCAGCCACTGCTGTGGTCCCCACACCATGGTCCACGACTTTCCCTCGGTGGGCGGGGTCATGATGTGGTAGTTTTGAGCGTGCTGGTTCTGGAACTCGAAGAAAGCGTCGATACGGCTTTTCACCTCACGGTTCAGACGGAACTCGTCGGTATGGGGACCGCCCGACAGGTCGGCGTCGACCACCACCTCGTAGGTGTCGTTATGCAGGCTGAGCTGGTCGAAGTCCCAGAAGTCGTCGTAGGCCTCATAGAGAAAGTAGAGGCGGTTCAGCCCCTTCACCCATCCCACCTTCACTTTGATGTCGAGTGTCGAACGGTCGGTGGCTTTGTGCTTGCCCGTGTCGTCCCACATGTCGTCGATGGTCACGGCATAGCTGTCGGGCACCATGTCCCAGTCAGCAAAGTTGCCGTCGATGCGCGGAATGGCTGTCCGTGGAAACTGAAACACCTTGAATCCCGGCTCGCGCACTTGTATGTCGGTATTTTGAGCGCCCGACGGCATACTGGCCATCAGCGCGAGGGCAAGCCCCATGAATATCTTTCTCATTGGCTATTCATATTTAAACAGTTCAACACGTTGGAACGACGGGTCGGGCCGTCCGAAGTTCAGTCCCTGTCCTGAGTATCCTTCCTCAACGGCATAGAGCAGGTCGTAGCGCAGCTGTATCTCGTCGCCGTTCAGCCAGCGGCCT
>JAEEXN010000067.1 GCA_016291595.1 Prevotella sp. | reverse complement strand
TCGGGTGTCGAGGTGTAGTCTTTGGCTGTTACCAGAGTCTCTACCAGGGCATCAGGGTCGATGTCGAGTTCCCTGTCCTTGAGCAGGCGCTCCAGCCACTTCTTAGGCTGTTGGGCGTGCCATGCCAGGGTGTGTCCATAGACGTTCAGGCCATTCTCAGTAGCTTTGGAAACGAAAGTTTCGACGGTTCCGAAGTCCATCTCTCCCTTTTCGCCTACACAGGAAGCCATCTTCATGGCATTACCGGCAACGATTTCATCGAAGTTGGAGTTAGCCAGACGTGTAATCAGTCCATCGGCATTGTAATCGTTTGCTGCCAGTGCACCACCCAACTTGAAGTTGGGCGATGCTGTGCGGTTGACATACGTTTTCAATGCATCATAGTCAGCGAGATACTCGTAACCGGCAATGGAAGCGGGTTTCTCGAAGGCATACTCCAGCTTGTCGTCGTCAACACACGAGGTGGTGACGAGCGCAGCCAGCAGCATGGTACCTAATATCTTTTTTGTATGTTTCATATCTTTCTTCAATTTACAAATCTGACACTTGATTATTTAGCTATGACATTGAAATAATCAGGAGCTACACCACGGTCACGGACGACGAGCGTGTCCTTAGTGGAACACTTGATGCCGTCGTAGTCGAGGGTATAGTCGAGATAGAGTACATCGCGGTCGACACCGCCCCAGCTGTTCTTGTCGCCCTTGGAGACGAACTTACCGCTACCGGAGGCTTTCACACCGCTGGCATTAGAGGTAATGGTGCAGTTGCCATCGCCACTGAAGCTGAGCTTCAGACGGCTGTCGATATTATCACCGTCCAGATTCTTGGTAACGCGGTCCCACTCTACGACGTTGATGCCAAGGGTGCTGAACTGATTCTGCAGCACCTCGTCTTTCTCAACGTAGGCCTCGTGGCGGCGTACAGTTCCGGTCTTGGCTCCGCTGTAGACATCAACACCGCGACGCAGGTAGTTGGACTGGTACGGACTGATGTACTTCACGGCATAGAGCACGTAATCCTTAGGCAGGACAGACCAGTCGTCAGCCTTGAGGCGCTGGGGAGCAGAAACACCGTCCTGAACCTTTCCCTCCAGAATGCTGTCGGCTCCTTCTACATGTGTCATCACAACAGGAATGACATAATGAAGTTTGGTAGAAAGGGGATCTGCAAAGAAGGCATCGGTAAGCTGAACGGTAACACCGCCTAGCACCTTTCCTTTTGAAATGACAATTTGATTGCCGCTGAGCGTGTAGTGAGAGGTGGGCATAGGCACCATCTCGGTACTGTCTTTAAACATAAAGCCAGTGCAAATAGAGTTGTCCACCTTAATGTCAATTTTCACATCCTTATTGTTTTCATAGACACCGCCGATGGTGGCAATAATCTGGCACTGATGCAAATTATCCAAGGTATTGTCTGTGACATTGGGATTCTCCTCACCAAGGGTGATGGTACGGATGGGTGACTGGGAGGCGAAATACACGGCACTGTGATCATAGTCGGGGAACTCCCAGTCTCCGTTCTCACAGGCAGCAAAAAGAAATACTGCCAGTAAACTCGAGAGATATATTAATTTCTTATTCATAATCTTTTTAGAATTTTACATTGTTGTTTATTTACCCCATCCCTTGTTCTGTACCAAGGCGTCGAATTTCAACATTTCACTATAGGGTACAGGACCATAATACATATAGTCGGAATAGTTGCGGGTCTCTACGTCAACAACCTTGTACTGGTTGTTCTGAATCTGCATACCCTTCACTGTCTCGTTGAGCTTGCTCAGGTCAACCTTCCAGCGGCGGAGATCCCAGAAGCGGAAGCCTTCGAAGCACAGCTCGATACGGCGCTCGTTACGAATCAACTCGCGCATCTTGGCCTTGTCGTTGGCACACTCCTCAAGATAGACGTCGTTGCCACTCAGACCGGCACGCTGGCGGATAGCCTTGATGACATTGTAGGCAGAGAAACCGTTGTTGCCACCATTCTTCGGGCCCCAGGCCTCGTTGGCTGCCTCTGCATAGTCGAGGAATATCTCGGTATAGCGGATCCAGGCATTGATATGTGTCTGACCAACAGTTGAACTGGGATTACAGTTGACATCCTCGACAAGCAGTTTCTTCAGGTAGTAGCCTGTACGGGTTGACTGGCCGTCGAAGCGGTTCATGGCGTTATTGTCAGTACCATCGATGGCTGTGGTGATGGTAGCACCCTTGTACTGAGAACCATTATGGATGATATAGAGGTCGAGACGCGGGTCGCGGTTGGCGTAAGGATTCTGCGGATCGTAACCACTGTTAGGATCGGTGATAGGCAGACCGTTGGCCATCGGGAAGGCGTCAACAAGGTTCTGAGAGGGGTTCACACGGCCTTTACCGAAGAGTGTCGGCGGGAACATGTCGGCCTCCATGTTGGAAGATGTTCCACGGTTGGAACGCCAGAGAATCTCGTCGGGATTAGAGCCTGCGGTACGGCTGCCCCAGCCATTGTAGTCGGTGTACCACTTGTTGCCGTTAGGATCGAGACGGGTGACAGGGTTGCTGCCCCAAGCTTTGATAAGCACGTCGCCCAGGTAGTTGGCAGCCTGTTCCCATGTAACACCGGAACCCTCACTATAAGCGGGGCTGGCAGCAAGAAGAGCAGCCTGAGCACGTACCGCTCTGGCAATACGAGCACTCATACGACCTTTGGCATGATCACCGAATACACGGTTGAAGTCGTCCTTCTTAGCACCCAGACTACGGTACTTGGCAGGAACGTCGTCATCTGTGCCTTCCTTGGGAATTTCAAAATAATCCTCTGGAAGCATCTCAATAGCTTTCTCAACATCGGAATTGATCAAGTCAATACACTCCTTGAAGGTATTACGAGGTTTGTTGAAGCTGTCGAAAGAATCGTCAGATGACTCAGACTCCGTCAGGATAGGAATACCCAGCAGTTGGCCATCCTCACCCCATCCTGCATGAGACTTCAGCAAGTGGAGCATATACAGGGCACGCATACCGTAAGCATCGCCCAGGAAACGCTTGGTATAAAGGTCGCAGACCACCTTTAAAGGTTCTCCAGCCTCATCCTTTGCCCATACGATTTTCGGGGCAACCTCGATGAACTGGTTGATGTACTGCCATGAGCCACGCAGATAGCGCCAGGTCTCCAGCGGGTTTCTGTCAGCGCGCCATGAACCGGCTGCCATGCTACGGTAGTCGTTGTCCACATCGTTGGAAACAGCATCGTCGGTGGCAACCTCCGTCCATTTCCAGTCGGTAGCGCCAGAACCGAAGGGGATACCAATGTAGGCGTGTCCCAGCAAGCCGGTAGCCCAAGTAGGCATGTCCTCCAGCTCGGCAGGAACCTTATGGTTCTCCAAGGCCGGCTCAAACAAATCGTCACAGCTTGTCAATGACAGCATAGATGCTGCTATCAGCGAAACAACTGCAAATCTATTTATCTTTCTCATAATCTTTTTTCTCTTTTAGAAATTTACAATGTTTAGAACGTAGCCTTGAGACCAATGTTATAGTAACGAGTCTGAGGTGCACTACCCACATTCATCTCCAGATGCTTGCGCTCCTTGGCAATCATCAGCAGGTTGTTGCCACCGACGAAGATGTCGAGGCCCTTGACGAACTTCAGGAACGAATTCGAGAATATTTCCTCGGGCATACTGTAGGTAATCTGTACCTTGCGGAGGTTAAAGCGGTCGTTCTTGTACATCCAGAAATCAGAGGCACGATAGTTGTTCACACCGTTGGTGGTGGTCAGACGAGGATAGGCAGCTGCCGTATTCTCCGGTGTCCAGCACTCGCGGGCAATCTCTGAGTACTTGCTTGTACCCGGCATCCAATAGTAAGAGTTGTCCTTCATGCCGTGACCACCCATGTAGAGGTTACCCAGGGCAAAGAAGGTGAGGTTTTTCCACTTCAGCGTGAAGTTGACACCGCTCATGAAGGGAGAGTCCCAACGACCGAGGAATACACGGTCGTTATCGTCGATCTTGCCGTCGCCGTTCTGGTCCTTGTAACGGATGTCACCAGGCTTCACGTCGCCGAAGGTCTGGCGCACGCCAGCATCGATCTCTGCCTGAGACTGGTACAGGCCGTCGCTCTCAAGACCCCAGAGGCCGTTGAGGGCCTTACCCACAGCAGAGAGATAATCAAACTCCACATTCTCGTCACGCTTGTCGGCTGTGCTCTTGTACCACATTCCGCTGACGCCGAGGGTGAGGTCAACCTCGCCGAACTTCTTGTTGAAGTAGACGCTGAAGTCGATACCCGTGCGTTTGTCGATGTTGTAGTTCACGTAAGGAATGATTGAAGAAGAGGGATAACCATACTGACGGAAGTAGTTAGGATAGAGAGACTCTGTCTGAGCCAGACCACCGTCCATCTTGTTGGTGAAGAAGTTGAAGTCGAAGGTAATGAGCTTGTCGAGGATCGAACCGCGCAGACCCACAGAGAACTCCTTACGCTTGATGTAGGTCATATCGTAGTTGTAACTGCGCTGGAACTCGGTAGCGGCAAGACCGCCATTGTCACCCCAGCTGTACCAGCCACCCTGCTGCATAACCATCTTATAGAGGTAGTAGCCGTCGTTGTTGTCGTCCATGATGTCCATGTCCTGGCAGATGCTACCGATAGATGCAGTCACCATCAGGTCGTCGAAGAACGAATCCTTCAGGATGGTTGCTGTCGGACGCCAGCCTAATGTAAGCACCGGAGAGATACCCAGACGGTTGCTTGAAGGCAACTTGGTGGAGTATGGCAAAGCTGCGCTGAAGTCCACATAGTAGGTGTGGGCGAAGTTGTAAGCGAGCTGCAAGCCGAGGTTGGCGTTGGTAGTGCGGTGATAGTGACCGTTACGCTGTGTCTGCCATGCATTAGCAACAAGCATAGCGAACACGTTGTGGTCGGCATTGAACGTATTGGTGTAGTCGAACTGACCCGACACATTGTATGTGTAACGATAAGAGGAGTTAGAGATGTTCTCATTACCGGTCTTGTGGTCTCTGCCGAACTGAGTGATGCTGGCAATCATGTCGGGACCAGCGTAATTGGTCCATGACGGCGAGAAGGTAGCATACTCGTTGGAGTAACCCTGGTTGTAGGTAGAAGCATAGTCGATACCATACTTGGCACGGAACATCAGACCTTTGGTCAGCACGTCAAGCTTAACATCAAACTCTGTATTGAACTGGAACTGACGGCTCACATACTTGTTGTCACCAGCAGCGAAAGCGTCGGCATAGGGGTTCGTGGGGTTAGCCTGCGTACCACCGAAGAAATAGTCGCCCTGCAGATAGTTACTGTTGCTCACCAGGTTCAGCGAGTTCACGTCGGTAGCCTCGATATAGCTCATGGGAATCAGCGGAGAAACAAGGTGCGGACGGAGTGATGCAGCCTGTCCCCACCAATCTACGCTTGCTGAATAAGAATCGTAGAATGTCACATTGGCGTCGGCCTTGGCAGAGAGGAAGTCGTTCAGGCGGACATCGATGTTACCACGTACAAAGAAACGGCTGGTGTAGTTGTCCTTAGTGTTACCCACCTTCAGCAACGAAGACTCGCGGTAGTAACCCGTAGTGGTGTAGTACTTCATACGGTTGGAGCCGCCGGTCACCTCTAAGATACCCTCAGAACGATTGTATGCCTTCTTCAAATAGTCGGAGTTATACATATCGAAGTTTGGATAGCGATAAGGATTCTGGCCAGAGGCATAGCGGTAGATGTCCTCGTCGGAGTAGTTGCGCGAGAGACCGTCGTTGAGACGTGCCTGGTTGTAGAGGCTCATATACTCGGCAGAACCCACATACTTCGGGAACGACTTCGGAGTAAAGAAACCTGTGTTGGCGTGCAGTCTGATCTGCAAGTCGCCTTCCTTACCACGCTTGGTGGTAATCTGCAATACACCCTTAGCAGCACGGGGACCATAGAGCACCACGGCGGCAGCGCCCTTCAACAGGGTAATCTGGTCGATCTCCGTGGGAAGCACGTTGTTGGCATCACGTACCATTCCGTCGACGACAACGAGATATTCGTTGTTACCCCAGATGTTTCCGTTGAAGCCACCGACTACGTTGTCAACATAGTCTAAGCTGTAGCTGCTGTAGGCCTTGTCTTGCAATTCCTTCATGTCAAAGACGGAGATACCACCCATCATGTCCTGCTTGTCCACGGTACGGAAAGCAACATTGACGAGCGTCGTGTCCGACTCTGCATTGTTCTGTGCCACAGCAGGTGTAGCCATCGACAATGCCATCAGCGCTGACATATATAATATCTTGTGTTTCATATTGTTTTCTATTTTACCTTTTTACATTTTTACTTTTAAAGGTTTACCATCCAGGATTCTGGTAGAATTCGGGATACAGCATGACATCGTCGTTCTTGAAGGGCAGCCAATAGTGCTTAGCCTCCAGTTTACGGGTGATGATGACCTCTTCGCGGAAGTTACGTACCTCGTTTTCCTTCGGATCAGCCTTCGGGTCGAGCTCCTTAGCACGGTCGAACTTCTGCATGGTCTTTACATTATAAGGATATACCGTCAGCAGTTTCCAGCGGCGCAGGTCGCAGAAACGGTGACCCTCGAATGCCAGCTCAACGGCACGCTCGCGGCGCACCTCGTCCATGAATTTGTTGGCATTGGAAGTGTAGGCAGCATTGACAGGATCAACACCGGCACGCGCACGGATCTTGTTCAGGGCATCCTCGGCGGTCAGCGGACAGCTGCCAGCCTTACCCTTGGCACCACCGTAACCTACGGAAGCAGCCTCGGCATACATCAGGTAAACCTCTGCGAGGCGCAACCATGCGAGGTGGAAATGGGTAGCCTTACCATAACCATAGTCATTGTCGTCTCTGTTAGCTCCCAGGGGGATGAACTTATAGTTCAGATAACCGGTACGGCTGTCACGTGCGGGGTTGTCCACGCCGTTACCACCCTCATACAGGTTGGCGAACTCAAACTCTTTCAGACCGCTGGGACTGTTGATCTGCTTCACGCCATCATAGACGAAGTCGTTGTAGAAGCGTGGGTCACGATCCTTCCACGGATGGTTCTTGTCGAAACCGGAATTGGGGTCGTCCAGAGGCAGACCGTTCTGCATACCGAAATAGTTGACATAGTTGGCAGCAGGGCAAAGGCAGATACCGTCACCCTCGCAGATATCCTGTATCTGATAAGAGTTCATCTGACGCCAGTAAGAGTCGGCACCGAAAGTCGGGCTACGCATAATGGCCTCTGTACCACCGGGCATCAACCAACCCTTCTCCTTGGTCCAGAACAGCTCATGATAGTCGGCGAAGTCGACGAGCGAATACTGTGTCTGGTTGGACTCAACGAGCTGCAGTACCTGACCGAGAACGTCGGCAGCGCGCTTACAGTAGTTGGCATCATACTTATAGGTGTCGCCAGTAGCGTCTTGTCCGTTAACCATCAGCGGGCTACCTGCATAGAGCAGACACTTGCCTAAATATGAGAGAGCCCAGATCTTGTTTGGACGGAAAGCGTTCTTACTCTTTGTAGGAGCACCGGTAGCCGTGTTGTCCCAGTCGATGGGCAGCAGGTCGGCAGCCTTCTGGAAGTCGGCAGCCATCTTCTCGGCACACTCCTGATAAGACTCACGCGGCAGGTTAAACTGTGCATTAGCCTCCAGAGGTTCGGTCATATATGGCAGGCCACCCCAATACTTGGTGAGCTCAAAATAGAACCATGCACGGAAGAAATAAAGCTCTCCCTGCAGAATGTTGCGCTGCTCCTGAGTAGCATCGACAAGCAGACCGTCTTCAATAGCCTTCAGACCCATGTTGGCCTGACGGATGGCATACCAGGCACCGCCCCAAAGAGACTTGGCAAAACGGTCGCCGTCAACAGTCCATGACCTGTCGAGGAAGCAATCGCCCTTGCCTATATAACTACGGTAGTTTCCGTTGTCAATCTGGAAGCCCATGAGGTACTCACCGTTACCAGTGGTAATCACCTCGTCGTCGCCCCAGTTAAACGAACTTACCCAATATGACTTTGCCACATCAGGGATCACATTAAACATCACCTCGACATAGCCTTGGAAATTGGTGAAGTTCTTAAACGCATCCTCTTTCTGAAGCACGGACTCAGAGTCGCGCTCAAAATACTCGGTACAAGAGGTCAGCGCCATCGTACCAACGAGCAATGCGCAAAAAACATATATAAATAATGACTTTTTCATCTTTCTTTATTTTATTATAATGTGACTCTAAGACCAAGGTTAAAGCGGCGCTGTGTAGGATAAGCACTCCAACCACCAGTATTCGACTCACGGTCGTCTGGCATATCAGTCCACAAAGCCAAGTTGTTACCGTTTACAAAGAGTTTCAAGCTCTCAAGACCTGCTGCCTTCAACCATTTCTCCTTAGAGAAGGTATAAGAGATCTCAGCATATTTCAAGCGGAGGTAAGAACCGTCGAACATGAAACGTGTACCATTGGTATAATCACTCTTCTGAGTCAGCCAACGTGGCAGGGGCACATCACCAGTCTGGTTGTAAGCTGTCCAATAGCTTCCCTCATGGTATGCTGTGTTACGGGTACCACCGAGACTCTCCAGACCTACAGAACGCGACACATTGTTGGTTCCATAGAACTGTACGAATGCGCTCCATCCTCTAAAGTCAACACCAATCTGGAAGTTGACGGTGTTCTGAGGAATGCTGGTGAATCCGTAAGGAATGTTATCGTCCTGCGAGATAATACCGTCAGCATCGTAGTCGAGGATGATGAAGTTACCGGGCTTACGGGCCTCGTCCTTGTCGTTGTGGGCGGTGCTACCATAAAGTTCATCCCAGTTATTGTAGTAGCCATGATCCAGATAAGTGTAGGTCTGGTTGATGGACTTGCCAGCCTTCTTCTGATACTCAGGCTTGAACATGGGGTCGTCGGCCTCCTTGATCTTACTGGTAGCATGGGTGTATGCAAAGTTACCCCACAGACGCCAGTCGCTGTTCAGCTGCTTGTTGTAGCGGATGTCGACCTCGTAACCAGAGCTGTTCACCTTACCCATATTTGCTACAGGAGCTTTGCCACCGAAGTAAGAAGGTACGGCGCGCATGTCACCACCGAGCAGAATGTCCGAGCGGTTTTCCTTAAAGTAGTCGAACGAACCGGTAATCAATCCACCCAGGAAACCGAAGTCGACAGCAATATCGGTTTTCTTGGCAATTTCCCAGTGCAGGTCAGGGTTACCCTGCTGAGTCTGCTGCCACCAGGTATAAGGGCTGCGTGCCGGGTCAACACCTGTCAGATCCTGACGGAAGTTACCGCTATTCTCCCATTTATCTTGGAAGAGCCAGCGGCCATATGTCTGTTCGTTAATATAGTCGTCACCGATTTCACCATAAGAGGCACGAAGTTTCAACATATCAACGATGTGCTTCTCCACGAGTTTCTTCATGAATGGCTCCTCGCTGATCATCCAGCCGATAGCTCCTGAGTTGAAGAATGCGAAGCGGTTGTCTTTCGAGAAGATTTCAGAACCGTTGTAAGCACCATTGTACTCCAGCATGTAGCGGCGGGCGAAATCATAAGTGGCACGGAACACATAGTTCTCACGATAGTGAGGTGACTGACTACCGTATGCGTAC
This sequence comes from Prevotella sp., assembly GCA_016291595.1. Lineage (GTDB taxonomy): Bacteria > Bacteroidota > Bacteroidia > Bacteroidales > Bacteroidaceae > Prevotella. The sequence goes on along the minus strand of JAEEXN010000067.1, from coordinate 8,303 downwards.
TGCTCACGGCTCCAGTTACCCATGGCACCTACTGTATGCTGGCCGAAGGTACGGGTGTAGTTCACCTGAAGCGAATAGTTCAGACGACGGTAGGTAGCCCAGTCGTTCACAGAACCGGCACCGGTCTTCCATGCGTTATTGTTCTTAAAGTCAAATTTGTAAAGAGCATCGGGCTCGCCTCCCTGATAGGTAGGCTTTCCTGTCTCCGGGTCAATCCATTTCTCGAGGTTAGCCTCCCAGTCGGTGGTATCGTCAATACCGCGGCCGCCCTCGTTGAAGGCATTGTCGAATGCCAGCTTGAACTGTGCGCTCAGACCCTTTGTGATAAAGTCAAGGTTCTGCTCCAGCGTGAAGTCGGTGTTCAAGCGGTCGTCGGTGGTATAACCGATACCATTCACACTCAGGTCCTCCATAGAGTTGGTGGCAGCCTGTGTGGGGTTCGGTGCATAGTAACCGAATGTACCGTCGCTGTAGATAGGACGGAAAGAATCGGGCGAAATGCCATAGAAGGCCGACCATACCAGATTCTCGTACTGTCCCTGTGTGGCTTTCTTCACAGCGTGTGAGCCAGAGAGGTTGACATGGAGCTGGGTGGTCTTTGTCAGATTGAAGTCAAGGTTTGAGCGAACGTTGATACGGTCGTAAGAGAAACCTGGCTTATATCCACGGAAGTTAGGCACTTCCTTGTAGATGTCACCCTCATGAGCGTAGTCAGCACTGGCGAAATACTTCACCCACTTGCTACCACCGGAGAGGTTGACGTTTACATTATAAGAGGTGGCAACATCCTTCAGCAGCTCGTCTACCCAGTTCACGTTAGGATAACGCTCCATCTCCTCCTGATTGGCAGGATGGCGATACTTGTGGAGACGATCCTGAGTCAGATAGTACGACCAAGCCTCGGGACGATAAGGAAGCTCACTCTCGATAACCTGGTTACGTAGGTTCAGGGCATCATAGGCATCCATCATATCGGGCAGCTTAGAGTAAGTCTTCAAAGTTGTGCTGGCATTGATGTTAATGGTGGCCTTGCCTTCCTGTCCGCGCTTGGTGGTAATCAGGATAACACCGTTAGCACCACGTACACCGAACACAGCCGTAGCAGAAGCATCCTTCAGTACAGAGATACTTGCCACGGAGTTGATGTCCACGCTCGACATAGGACGCTCGACACCATCCACAAGAATAAGCGGAGCACTGGAGTTCCACGACGTGACGCCACGGATGGTAATCTCCGGGTCCTCATCACCTGGCTTACCCGTTGTACTCATCGTTACAACACCTGGTAGGTTACCAGTCAAAGCCTGTCCGAGACTCGTCACACCACCCGTACGCTCAAGCACTTTTGAGTTGGTTTGCGTAATGGCACCCACCACAGACTCTTTCTTCTGTTGGCCGAATCCCACCACGACAACCTCATCGAGCAGTGAATTCTCTTTCAACACGACGTTAAACACACGCTGCTTACCGACGGCCATTTCCTGTGTAGTCATACCTACATAAGAAAAGACGATTTTAGCAGCTTCAGACGGAACCTTCAACGTAAAATTACCGTCGAAATCTGTCACAGTACCTAGTGCAGAGTTGCCCTTCACTACGACCGTGGCTCCAATGAGCGGTTCCGCGTTCACATCTGTGACTGTTCCCTTGACCGTGATCTCCTGGGCCGATAGTGTCGAGCTATAGGCCATGAGCATCAAAATCACGAGAAAAGTCTGTCTGATCAATTGCTTTAGTTCTTTCATTTTGTCAGATTTTGATTCATAGATATTTACATGTTATATTTTTGGATTATGTTATTTCCGGTGCAAAGATAATTGTATATTTTGGCATCTCATTTTCCGATTGTAACACGGTTTTTATTATTTGTAACACTTTTTAAAAATCCTTGTATTACCGTTACTTAAGACTTGTTTAACAATATTAATACCTTTCACGGGCGAAGAAACACGTTGTCCGCCTACAGTATAATACTCAGTCTGCAAAACTTGCTGTTCCGATACAGAAAGAATGGCTGAAGGCGTCTGTCCGTCATCACTCAGGTACACATCTTTAATATATAATGGTGAGCCACCAGTTGTCCAGATACCCGCAATATAGATATGCGAGGGATCAACATCATGATCGAATTGGGTGCAATTGTCATCCTTATACGCTTTCATTTGATGCAGGTCTATCACCACCTTGGTAGCACTTCCGAAACTTACTCTATAAGGAGATGTCCAATAATTGTTGATATCGAACAAACGGAACGAGGCACCACAATTCTGAGTCTGCTTCAACTCAACTACCAGATATTTCCATTTTGAGAGGTCAGCACCCTCAGGGTATTCCCAGCCGCCAAATCCCCACTGGCCTGTCTTCAAATAACCTGTGGACTCATCATAGCTTCCCTTTTCCCAAATGTTGGGATTGAACCATTCTGCCAACAACGAGAACAACGGCTGCTCATGCATGACCGGTCCATATTCCGGATCATTAATCTTATCGGAATACTCCTGTGTGGCATATTCCTGATACCAACGGTAGCATGGACGAGGACAAGCTTCCGGATCGGTAAGGAACGTCTCACCATCGGCCGCCGAGTCATTATACTTTGCCAACAACTCACCTCCGGTGAAGAGCAGCCAGCTCACATTACATGTCTCTTCGACAATTCGGTGGAAATTGGCTCCAAACCCTGTACCGCCTGCCGTACCCGTACTGGCGAAAGCAAAGGAGCAGCGCGTGTCGAACACCTCATTCCCCTGAGCATCCTTATGCGACGGACTATATTTCTTCGGTCCCCAGTCCATCTCAGTAATCACAACAGGAGCCTGCACAGCTATTGGCAGGATCTGTGCATCCCATCCGCGTTTGAAATCACGATAAGTGACATTCACCTCACCTTCGTGTCCGCTATTATACCAACCAGGATAGCAGTGTACGGCATAGCCTATGTTCTCTCCTTGAACAGGGTACTTGGCAAATCCGGCATAATTAGATTGCCAGCCCAGTCCGGGAACGAGCAGCACATTGTTGCAATAACAGCGCATCGTGTCTACAATCTCCTGCATATACTGTGTCATTTGCTGAGCACCGGCTTCAGAGCCGTCGCTATTAACTATTTTCACAGGCTCATTAGCCAGCTCAAACAATACGGCACCATTGTTCCTCAGTTTTGCATGCTGAGCCACATAACCCCATACCTGCTTCAGGTATTTGTGATAAGCATCGCCAATACATATTTTCTCCGGGCAGACACCGGGCGGGCGCATCACCACATAAAGTCCTTTACTGATGGCATATTCAGCCATAGGCACAAACACCTCATCAAGGTATTTCTTGAAACGCTCGAACTTAAAATACTGGATATCACTCTCGGGAACATAATACACACCACTAGGCACATCATTGCTCCAATAGGGATCCATATGCTGACGGACAAATGTCATCTTCCAGCCGGCATTCATGATTCCGTCGATGATTCCCTTGTTGTAACGCAGGCAACCGTTCACATCGAAATTGGTCCATTTCGTTCCCTGCTCGTTGAACCAGGGACTGAAAGTCTGGGCAAAGCCGTGCAGATTGTGGCGCTTTCCTTCAGCGTCGACCAAAAACGAACCCTCCACGTGCAGGGGGGACAAAGTTGCGTTTTGGGCGCATACGCTCAAACCTGACTGCATGAAAACAGCAAGAAACAATAATAATTTTCGCATTCTTTCTCTTAAGAAAAAGTTAGTTATTTATTTAGGCTATTTAGATATTTACATGTCACAGGCAGCACAGCTTTCGTCTTAAAATGAGCAGGAGGGTGAATCACATCAGCCTCCTGCCAATAAAACTACTAACCATAACTAACCTAAAAACAATTATTCTGCTGCAAAATTAGCTTTATATACGCATGCGAACAAATAATTATGTATCACGCATTTTATATTTTGTAACATTAGTTTGGCCATTTTACGAAAATATGATATCTTTGCAAAAGTTTGTAACATCATGAAAAGAAATGAGACGTAAAGTTCTAACCTTTCTATTAACTTTTTTAGCCGTTCTGAGCGCCAAGGCGCAAATGGGAATATTGTTTAACGCTGACAATCAGTTGTCGAGCAATTTCGCTTCGCAAGTGTTCCAGGACAACGACGGATTCATCTGGGTAGCCACACGTAACGGTCTGAACCGCTACGACGGCTACAAATTCCGCATCTTCAAAAAAGAGGACAACCGTTCGGAACTTAGCTCGAACTATGTCAACTGCGTCGCCCAAAGCCGAAAGGGCACACTTTACGTGGGTACAAATACTACTGTTCAGACCTACGACGGCGCCCGTTTCCACAACATACAACTGAAAGACGCCAACGGCAAGCCCATCAGCACATACATTAAATACCTGCTGCAGAACAGCAAGGGCGAGATGCTCGCGTGCACGTCAGGCTACGGCATCATCCGGCTCGACGAGAAAACATCCTCAGGACAGACCGACGACGCCCTGAGCGGAGGCCAGCGTTTCATCAGCTTTGCCATGGAAGACTCGATGGGCAGGTTATGGCTGATTACCGAGAACAATGGCATCGTGCTCATTGAGGCCAACCACAACACCCTGTTCTTCCAGGATGCGGACCATCGTTCGATGCTCCGCGAGATACGGCAGGACAGCAAAGGCAATATCTATGTGGGAGTCAACGGCAAGGGTGTCTACCAATACAACGACCACAAGCGCCAGTTTGAGCATATTGCACAGACTGCCGGGCTGCCTGTCAACACCCTGTGCACCACCCGCGATGGACGCCTGCTGCTCGGATGCGACGGACAGGGAATCATCGTCTACGACCCGATGACCGGCCGGCTTACCAACAATCCCTTCTACAGCCGCGACTTGAACATGAACAAGAGCAAGCCCATGTCGATACTTGAGGACCGCAACGGCAACATCTGGATTTGCCTCTTGCAGAAAGGCCTTTTCATGCAGCCTGTGGCAAAGATGGACTTCGGCTACATGGGCGACCGACTGGGCGGACAGAACGTCATCGGCTCCAACTGTGTCGCTAGCACTCTCATCGACAGTCGCGGACGGTTGTGGATAGGCACCGACAAGGACGGACTCTACCTGTTCGACCGAAGCAGCTTGTCGGCAAAACATATCGTCAACTGCCCCAGTACCATCCTCAGTTTGGCTGAGGACAAGAAAGGCAACATCTGGCTCGCCTCGTTCGGTCAGGGCTGCGGATGGATTGACCCCGTATCATTCCAATGGCATCAGGCCGATCTCGGACAGGGCAGCAACGCCAACGTGTTCGGACTGGCCACAGCCAGCAATGGCGACGTGTGGATTGCCACCATGGGCTCCGGGCTGGTGCGCCTCAACGTGCTTAACGGACAGATGACGGTCTACACCATGAAAGAGAATGCCGACAACGACCAATCTGTCAACAGCCTGCCCAACAACTACCTCAGCAAGCTATGCCTCTCACACGACGAGCGCAAGCTCTTCATTGCCGGCGCCGTGGGTCTCTGCTGTCTGGATATCAACAGCGGCAGCTGGACGAACACCTTCGGCAGCAACTGCCCGAACATCGGCACCTTCTCGCGTGCTGTCTATGCCGATGCCCGCGACCGTGTGTGGACAGGTACCAACGACGGACTCTACTGCTACGACCTGCGCACCCGAAAGGCCCGTTACTACACCATTGAAAACGGGCTTCCTGTCAACGGTATTGCCTCCATCGCCGGCGACAGAAAGGGCAACCTCTGGCTGGGCACCGATCACGGACTATGCTGCTTCAACCCTGACCAGGCCACATGCATGAACTATTATGTAGACAACGGTCTGCAGAGCAACGAGTTCAGCGACGGCGCGGTCAGTATCAGCAACACCGGTGAGCTCTATTTCGGCGGCACCGGCGGCATCAGCTGGTTCAACCCTGCACAGGTGCAGCCGCAAGAATGGAAAGCTGATGTCTATCTCACCGGCCTCATCATGGGCCACACACCCGTCACAGCTGGTGTCAAGTCGGGCATCTATACTGTCACCGACAGCCTCGTCATCAACTCCAGCCATTTCCACCTAAGCTACAGCGACAACTCTTTCTCGCTGCAACTCTCCACATTCACCTTCGACAACCCCGAGCACATCACCTATCTCTATAGCATCAATGGAGAGGAATGGACGCGCCTGCAGACAGGTGTCAACGAGATAACGTTCAGCCGCCTGCCACCGGGCAACTACCATTTCCGTGTGAAGGCCATGAACAACAATCAGGAGACCGGCATCCGCGAGTTCACCATTCATGTGCATGCGCCGTGGTACGCCTCCACATGGGCATGGTTCATCTACCTGCTTTTGGCGGGACTCGCCGCATGGGCATACTTCCACTACCGCCAGCGGCAGATGCAGAACCAACTGCGCCTGCAGGAGCATATCCATGCCGAGCAGATGGCCGACGCCAAACTGCGTTTCTTCATGAACATCAGTCATGAGATACGCACGCCTATGACCCTCATCGTCACCCCGTTGCTCTCGCTCATCAAGCAGGACAAAGACCCGCAGCGCCACGGCATCTACGAGACCATGCGCCGCAATGCCGAGCGAATCCTTGGACTCATCAACCAGATGATGGACCTGCGTAAGATTGACAAGGGACAGATGATGATGCACATGCGCGAGACCGACTTGATATCGTTCGTGGGCGACATCTACACGCTGTTCACCCAGCATGCCAAGACGAAGAACCTACAGCTCAGCTATGAGCACGACACCGACGTGTTGCCCGTATGGATAGACCGCAGCAACTTCGACAAGGTCATCGTCAATATCGTCTCCAACGCGTTTAAGTTCACCAAGCCAGGTGGCATCGTCGACATCAAGGTCACACACGACGACCAGCACGCTGTCATCACCGTATACGACAACGGCGAGAAGATACCTGCCGACAAGCTATCTCGCATCTTCGAACGGTTCTACCAGATACCTGCCACCATGAACGACAACAGAGTGGGAACAGGCATCGGACTCGACCTCACGCGCTCGCTCGTAGAGTTGCACCACGGAAAAATCGAGGCACACAACATTGAGGACGGCGAGGGATGCGAGTTCGTAGTCACTATCCCGCTGGGCAACAGCCACTTGCTGCCCGACGAGATGATTGTCGACGAGCAGGACAACAGCATAATGGCCAGTCTGATGGAAGAGCCTGCGCCCGAGAGCGACGAGCCTGAAGTGGTTGAGCACATCAACCGCAGGAAGACCATCATCGTGGTCGAGGACGACGATGAGATACGTAACTATCTGAGCACCGAACTGGGCGGCAACTACGACATCATAGAGTGTACCAACGGCATGGAAGGCCTCAAGGAGACTCTCAAGAGCCACCCCGACCTGATCATCTCCGACATCATGATGCCCGAGATGGACGGCTATACGCTGTGCTCGAAAATCAAGTCCAACCCGTCGACCAACCACATTCCAGTGGTGCTTCTCACCGCCAAGAATCGCGATGAAGACCAGCTCGAGGGTCTCGAGACAGGTGCCGACGCCTACATCGTCAAGCCCTTCAACATGGACATTCTGCGGCGCAACATCATCAATCTCATCAACCGGCAGGACATGCTGCGACTGAAGTACGGCCGCAACGACCAACTGGAGGAACAGGTCGACGACGTGAAGATGAAGTCACCCGACGAAAAGCTGCTCGAGCGCGTCATGAGCGTCATCAACAAGAACATCAGCAACTCAGACCTCAGCGTCGACAGCATCGCCGACGAGGTGGGCATCAGCCGCGTACACCTGCACCGGAAGATGAAACAGCTCACCGGACAGACACCCCACGACTTCATCCGCAACATCCGCCTGAAGCAGGCCGCACAACTGCTGGCTAACCAGAACATGAACATCACCGAGGTGATGTATGCCTGCGGATTCAACAATTCAGCCTCCTTCTCCACCATCTTCAAGAAGTTCTATGGCCTGTCACCACGCGACTATATGCGCGAGCATGCCTCCGACAAAGACACGAAGGCCTGAGGCCAAGACATTATCAGTAACCATCCCTGTTATCTACCTGTTACTTACGGATAAAAAACAAGAGGAAAAGTTTGCGGAAGAAAGATTATTATTGTATCTTTGCAGTAGGATAAGCCAGCGCGCTGGCTTATCCTAATTTCATTTTGTAAACACCCTTTCCCGTTGCTTCCACTCCAGCGAAAGCAAACTATCACTACAGTGAGAGGATCCTATCACTGGAGTGAGAGAAAGCTATCACTGGAGTGATAGACCCCAAAAAGATGCCATTTTGTACCTTTCGTAATGCCTGATTGTACCACAA
>JAEEXN010000066.1 GCA_016291595.1 Prevotella sp. | reverse complement strand
CGGCAGGTTGGAGGACTTCCGCGAGTGGATGCTCACCGTCGACCGCAAGCGCATCCTCTCGTTGCTCGACTTCTCTATCGGTCAGAACCACATCGTGAAGGGCGACCGCATCATCGAGGCGATGAAAAGCGTGGTGCCCGACGTGCGCATTGAGGACCTGGAAATACCCTATTGTGCCGTGGCTACCGATGTGGTCAGCGGTACGGAGGTGGTGTTCGACCATGGAAGTCTCTACGAGGCCATCCGCGCCAGCATCTCGCTGCCTCTGTTCTTCAGTCCCGTGCGCATCGACGACAAGATTCTCGTCGACGGAGGACTGGTCAATCCGCTGCCCCTCAACCGTGTGAAGCGGGACAGACACGACCTGTTGGTGGCCGTCAATGTGAGCGGTCACGACTACCGCGGACAACTGGAGTTGCGCAAGATGATTCGTGAGCAACAGAGCGAGAAGTCGCGTTTCATGGCACTGGTGAACAAGTTCCTCCCCGATGACAACGGGATGAACTACTATACGCTGCTCAACCGCAGCACGTCGATTATGATTAACCGCAATGCGCAGTTGCAGTTGAAGCTCACGCCACCTGATGTGCTTGTCGATATTCCCATGAACCGTTACGACACTTTCGACTTCGACAAGATGGAACGGTTGGCAGCCATAGGACGCACCAAAACGAAGAAAGCCCTCGATAAGTTTATTGAGAGTTAGGAGTTCAAGGAGTTCAAGATGCGGCGAAGCCGCTGGTTCAAGGTTCTAATGCGCTGACGCGCGTTCAAGGTTCAAGGCGCTCGCTGCTCCGATAAATCACAGTTTAAAGTTTAAAGATGGGATTGATGGGATAAATGGGGTTAATGGGATGAATGGGACTCACGCCTCACAATCTATCGTCTTGTAACTCCCTGAACTCCTTGTCTCCTTGAAAGAAACTCCTAGAACTCCTTGTTTCCCCTAATCCGCAATGATTTTTACAATCTTCTTTGCCAATGCCATAATGGTGAGCATGGGCGGAAGACCTAGTGCCTGAGGCAGAATGGTGGCATCGCAGACGTAGAGGTTGTCGGGCAGCAGGGGAGAATGGAGTGTGGCGGCCTCGGCTGGTGTCAGGGGCAGCATGCCACCAGGGTGGCCAGCGTTGAGGGTACCCAGGAAGATGTCTTGTTCGTTGGCACCCAACCGCATGAGAATCTCACGACAATCGCTGACACCCTGCTGTAGCCGCTGGTGGTCGAGTGGTGTCAGCTGTTTCTGCATCTTGTTATGATGAACGTCACCCTGTTCCACATCAGCCAGCTTGATCATCAGACTCACCATACCGTCCATGGGCTGATACCACTGGCGGTTAAAGAAGAAACTGAGCCAGTCCATATAGGGCGAGATGATGTATTTGTCGCGGTGGCTGACAAAGGGCATGAGCAGCTGACGGTCCTGACGGGCTTTGGCCATAGGAGCGGCTACGCAGAGCACGGGGTCGACAAAGAGTGTGGGCTGGCAGTCGATGCCGGAGGCGCGCAGGATATCGGGCGTTCCATAGCCTCCTGCAGCCACAAGGATGATGTCGGCATCGAAGGTGAGGTGTTGCAGTCCTTTGGTGGCGTGCACCTTGCGGGCTTTGCCGTCGCCGATGTCGATGCGTGTCACCTTGCAGTTGGTCACCACGTCGATGCCTTCCAGCAGTTCGCGAGTATCCCATTTGGCACGTGTGGGACAGCCGATGGAACAGTGGCCGCACAGCCGGCAGTTGCCGGGGCGCAGCAGCTTGGGCATGGGCTGCGGGTCGAGACCCATCTGCTGCATCACCTCGAAGGTGCGCTTGGTGATGGTCGACCAGAACCGCTGATGGTCGGTCGTGATGGGCAGCTCCTCGTAAAGCTCGTTGAACTCCTCGTCGAGATGGATGCCAATTTTCTTCAGACCCTCATCGGCCCTGACGGCATTGCCTGTGGCTAGTGTGGTGGTACCGCCAACGCCACGGCCAAAGACCATCACCATCTCCCGTTGCTTGTCGATGCGCATGGAAGGCAGCAGCAGTTGTATCATCCGCTCGTCGAAATAGAGTCCCGTCTTGCGGAACATAGCCAGTTTGTCGAGTGGCAACGCCAGTGGCTTGAAGGCTTTTCCTGCCTCCAGCACCGTTACCTCGAAATTCCTTTTAGTCAACATGCGGGCTGCCATTGCACCGCCGGCACCACTGCCTATCACGATTGCTTTTTTCATATACTGAATTGTTTCTATTTTAATGTGGCTTTACAACAGCTGCAGCCCTCGGTGATGCGCTGCGAGAAACACAGACGATGGGTCTTCCGCCCTGTCACGCCACGGATGATGCCGTCGTCGAGTGCCGAGGCAGCCAGACATACGGCGGGCGTGTAATAGCTGCCGAAATAACAGCGGTGGAAACAGAGCTGGTCACTACCGGCAAACGACATGTTGATGCCGATATTGCGATAGAGAGCCACCACGATACGTTCGGCAACAGCCTCGCTCTTGACGCACAACAGCCTGCGCAGCAAGTGGCCCATGCGGTAGGCCTCGCTGTTCATGCGCAGCAATAACGGTTCGTCGGCACCTTCCTTGAGATGGTCGCGAGTGTATTCGGCATACGTGCGCAGAGCGTCGGCATGCGGTAGTGTCCAGATGCGCTTGGACGGCTGCCGGAAGGCCCGTGCCGTGAGATTCATCAGCAACTGCAGTTCTATGCGTCGGAAGAGACTGTTGTTTATCATTGACCGTTGGTTTCTTTCAAGGAGACAAGGAGTTCAAGGAGTTCAGGGAGTTTCAAGACGATAGTTTGTGAGGCGTGAGTGCCTTGAGCCTTGAACGCGCGTCAGCGCATTTGAACTTTAAACCGGCGTCAGCGCTGCGTCCCATGATTCCCATAACCATTTACTACCCTTCATATAGCTTGTTGATTTCCTCTTTATAATGCTCAATCACCACGTTGCGCTTCACCTTCAGGTTGGGAGTCAGTTCTCCGTTTTTGATGCTCAGCGGGGTAGTGACAACCGCGAATCGCCTGACTTGTTCGGGATGAGAGAGGTTGAGGTTCATACGCTCGATATCGGCAGCTAACGAGTCGGCAGGGCCGTTGGTCCACAGCAATGCGGTGCAGTAGGGCCGTTGCTCGCCCACCAGTACGGCATGCTCCACACAGGAAATGTCCATCAGCCGCTGCTCAATCTTGGTGCAGTTGATATTCTTGCCGTAGGATGTGATGAGCATGTCCTTCTTGCGCCCGTTGATATACACGTTGCCATCGGCATCCACGCGTCCCAGGTCGCCCGTAAACAGCTGTCCGTCCTTGAAGGTGTCAGAGTGCAACTGGTAATAACCCATTGCCACTTGCGGACCACGGACGATGAGCTCGCCATCAGCGGCTACCGTGACGGTGGTGTCGGGCAGGGGCGTGCCGATGCTGGGGATGGTGTTATGTCCCAGCCGGTTGAGCGTAATCAGCGGTGCCTCTGTCTGTCCGTAGGCATTGTGAATCTCGATGCCGAGCGCCCGGAAACGCAACAACAGTTCCTCGCTGATAGGTGCCGAACCCACCAGCAGCTGGCTGCATTTGTCGAGTCCCGCCTTGCGTAGCACCGCCCGTCGCAGCACGTGGCCCGTCAGGCGTTTCAGCGTGCCGTCGCTCATTGTCAGGTAACGCCTGCCGATGGGGTTCTGCTCAATCTGCTCCCACAGTTTCTCGTAGAACCGTGGCACAGAGAAGAATACCGTCGGGCGCACTTGTGGCAAGGCACGGGTCAGCATCTGAAACTCGGTGAGATAGTAAATCTTCGCTTTGCACAACATACAATAAGGTGCGTAGGCGGCCAAGATGCCCTCCACCACATGGCTCATCGGCAGGAACGACAGGTAGCGCATCTCGCTGTTACGGTCGCGCCACGACAGCAGATTGGTGAGCACCTCGCCCATCCACTTCAGCTGATTGAAACTGAACATCACGCCCTTGGGCTCGCCCGTGGTACCCGACGTGTAGCGGATAGTGGCAAGGGAATTGGAGGTGAAGGTTGATGAAGGAAGGGCAGAGAGCTTGCTTTCGCCGTGGAAGACTTTCTTGTCGCTTAGGGGACCAAAGGGGATAATCTCTACATCCGCAGAGAGTCCCTCCACATCCGCAGAGAGTCCCTTTACATTCGTAGAGAGTCCCTCCGCATTCGCAGAGAGACCCTTTACATTCTGCATCACACGCTCGTCGCCTACGAAAAACCAGCGGGCGCCACTCTTGCTGAGCAGCAGTGCAATCTCGTCGGCAGGGGTGGTGTAGTAGATGGGCACGCTGACGGCTCCCACCAGTCCGATGGCATTGTCGATGGCGGCATGCTCGGCACAGTTAATGCCTGAGAGCGCCACAGTGTCGCCAGCCTTCACACCCAGCTGTTGCAGACGGTCGACATAATGGCTGACGATGGCGTTCATCTCACGGCCCGAGACGCGCTCAGTACCGTGGGCGGTGATGTTGTAATAGGTGATGGGATAATGCCTGCTGGCAAGACGCACGACGGCCTGCTGGAAGATGCTCTGGTCGCTGAGCCGCATGAAGTTATGACGACAGGCAAAGTCGAGCAATGCAGGCAGGAACTCTTGCCACTGCATATCGTATCTTCCACCATATTGGTCGGTATTCGTTCGGTCGAACACATGGTCGTCGAGGAAGTAGGGCATCAGCGCCGTGAGGTTCGACAGCAGCGAACGGCTCTTGGCATCCTGTCCGGCATTGTAGCGCCGTCCGATGGAGCGTAGGAAAGGCAGGGGGAGGTATACCGGCTTAGGCACGTGGATGTGCAGCTGGTCCTGGGCCCATGCTCTTACTGCCTCCACCAGTTCGCCCACCTGCGGCAGACTGTCTGCAGGGGCTGTGAGATGGAAGGTGTGTCCGGCGGCCGACGGGTTCAGCGTCAGTTCGGAGACCAGACGTGCCACATAGTCGACGGGCACCACATTCACCGTCTGCCGGCGGCTGACAGGCAATACGGGCAGCTTGCCCTGCAGCATCAGTTTCAGCACGTAGTAGACGGTATTGAAATTGCGGGTGCGCCCCGTTGTGCTGTTGCCCACAATCATGCCAGGACGGCAGATGATGACGGGCAGCGACGACGAGCGGACGATGCCTTCAGCCTCGGCCTTGCTCTGTTCGTAGAGACTGTAGAAATGGGTGGCGGGCACTGGATTTTGGCTATCGGATGGCTCCTCCATGATGCGCCCGCTCCGGGTGCCGGCAACGTAGGCCGTCGACACGTAGGTGAACCGCTGCAAGTGGGGCAGTCCCTCGGCCATCGCCACCACATGACGGGTACCCTCCACATTGATGCGCCACAGTTCGTCGCGCGATTTCTGTACGCCCGTCTCTGCGGCACAGTGGATGACGTGGGTCACATCGTGCGGAATGTTCGTCAGCGTCTGGGTGATGTCGCCCACCACGGGCATTACCCGATGGCCGACGGCAGCAGCCAGCGGCGGACAATCCCACCAGAGGGAAGTCAGTCGGTTGGCAGCCTCAGCGTCACTGCCTGCACGCACCAACACGTAAATCCGACGGTCGGTGGTCTGCAGCAGTTGGGCTACGACCTCAGTGCCCAGCAGTCCTGTGACGCCCGTTATGAAAATTGCTTCTTCAGCCATGTTTCGAAATATTGGCTCATCGCCGTTGTCTTATCCTTGTAAATCGCCAGATGGCGCAGAATGGTCTGCCGTATCTCCTGCTCATGCTCGCCAGCCAGTTGCAGCGAAGCCATGATTCTGTCCTCCAAGTCGGTATCGGTGGCGTGGTGCAGATAGCGGTCTGCCAGTTCCACCTCGCGCATAATCCCGTTCAGCCGGGCATCAATCGATACGGCGACAATGGGACAGGCCCGCTCCATGCTGAGCACCGATGCGTGATAGCGCGACGTGAGCAACACTGACAACTGGCGCAACAAGCCCGTCATCTGGAACACGTCGCAGGTCTTCGAGGTGCATACCACATGCTTGTGCTCTATGCGCTGCTGAAGTATGTGGCACACGCCGGCATCCAGCTGTTCCATGCCCAGTATCACCACAAAGGCATTGTGCTCTCGGCTGTAGCGATTCGTGGCGGCAGTCATTGCCTCCAGATAGCGCTCAAACTGCTGACGACGCTCGGCACTGTCGCTGAAGAAGTAGAGCTTGTCGTACTGGCGTGAGAAGTCGCGGGTCACCAGTGCCTTGAGCCATCTCCAAACGGATGGGCGCACGGGCCAGCAGAAAGGGTTCAGCGGAGCCACACCCATCAGTGGCTGGCGACCGTCCCAGCCGGCATCCATCAGGTATTTGCGTGCCCAATCCTCGCCCTCGCTGTTCTCGAAGGTCCAGGCGGTGTCGGTGCCCACATGTCCTTTCAGTCCCAGTGCCTGCAGATTGTGGAGCGACTCTTCCGTGCGCACCATGAAATAGGTGTCGCGACACAGGTCGCTGCTCAGCTTAGCCAGCCAGCCGTTCAGCCGTCCCACCTCCGATCCATAGGCGATGCAGGGCTTTCCCTGTCGGCGCATGATGCCTGCCGCCTCGCAGAAGAACACACACAGGGCCTCGGCAAAGGTGGGTGTGAGGGTGGAGCCCTCGCAGAGGATGGCCACATGATGGCGCGAACAAGCACGTAGCAACGAGAAGACGAATACGGTGGTGAAATGCAGCAGCCGTACGTGTTTCGGGAAATATCCCGCCACGTTGTCCCTGTCGAGCGTCATCACCGTCAGCTCAGCCTTCTCTGTTCCCAACGCCTGTTCCAGTTGTCGGGTGAGTGCCACCACGCGGGCGTCGGCACCTGTGTTCCTGGCACCGTTGTATCCCACGAGCAGAATCTTCAGTGGCTGTCCCTGGGTATACGCCTCAAAACGGCATGGACCCAAGCGCGACAACGGCTTTACAAAACCCGAGAGCCACACCACCACACGTACGATGAATGACAATACCCTATCCAAAATCTGTCGGTTACCTCTTTTTGAGCGTATCAATAATTAAGTCTAATTCATTGGCCAGGAGCTGATAGTCCTCGAGCCGGAGCGGACAGTCTCTCAGTTCCTCACCCATGCCGGCGGGGATGGAGTTGTAGGCTTGTTCCTCCAGCGCCTTCCCCTTCTCCGTCAGACTGACAATCTGCTGACGCTTATCCTCCTTGCCCCGCTGGCGCACCACGATGCCCTGCTTCTCCATTCGCTGAAGCAGAGGCGTGACGGTGTTTGTCTCGAGCAGCAGGCGGTGGGCAATGTCGTTGACGGGCTGGCAGTCGTTCTCCCACAGCACCATCAGCACCAGGTACTGCGGATAGGTAATGCCCAGCGCGTTGAGCATTGGCGTATATGTCTGTGTCACCAGTCTTGCCGCTGTATAGAGGCGGAAGCAAATCTGATTGTCAAGTTGTAATTCTGTGTGCATAAAAATATATTTATGAACCAACCGTCATGGCTCCCTCGTTGCAGCGTCGCCAAAGGCAGTGGCAACAAAAAAGCGCGAAACGTAATTATATATTATGAATTATGCATTAATCATTATGCATTAAATATTATGCATTATGAATTATGCATTTAAAAACTCCTCCACGTCCTTCTCAAACTCTTTCGGTTCGGTGGTGGGAGCAAAGCGCTTGATGGTCTCGCCGTCCTTCGAGATCAGGAACTTGGTGAAGTTCCACATGATGTCGCTGTCCTTCTCCACGCTCTTGCTTAGGGTCTTCAGCAGGGTGTGGGTAGCCTTGGCTTTCAGTCCGTGATACTCCTCGGTGGGGGCCTGCTCCTTCAAGTATTCGAAGATGGGCTCGGCGGCGGCACCGTTCACGTCGGTCTTCTTCATAATCTGGAACGTCACGCCGTAGTTCACCTGGCAGAACTCCTCAATCTGGGCGTCGTTGCCCGGATCCTGCTCCTTGAACTGGTTGCAGGGGAATCCGATAATGACCAGTCCCTTGTCCTTATATTTCTGGTTCAAATCCTCCAGTCCTGCAAACTGAGGAGTGAATCCGCACTTGCTGGCTGTGTTGACAATCAACAGTACCTTACCCTGAAACACTGAGAAATCAATCTCCTTACCTTTGCTCGTGAGAGCCTTGAAATCATATATCTTTTTCATACCTTTATATCTTTTTGTTTTAGCTTTCTATTTCTATCATTGAATCACGGTGCAAAGGTAAGGAAATAAATTTATATCGCAAGCGACTTATTTAAAAGTTTAAGAATGATTAACAATATATCGTCCGCGATATATTTTATTATTGTGACTAGTTGAAGCGCTGTGGAATGGTCATAATCGTGCGCAGTATGTGCCCATGCTGACGGACCAGTCGCCGCAGCTAAAGATGATAATCAATCTGGTGCGGCAGCTAAATATCCACCAGTTGCCGCACCAGAATATACGAGGAATCTATTTGTCTGTTATTTCGTTTTGACGGTGAGCGAGGCGGTGGGCAGGCTGCTCTTGATGCTCACCTGAAAGTTTCCTTTCTGCTTGCTGCTGCGCACCACCAGCAGGGCGCGCCCCTTCCAGGTGGTAGCCCGTGGTGTGGTCTTCGGCTCACGGTCTTTCAGGTCGGCGGAGGCGAATGCCAGAAACTGTCCCTTTCCTTTCACGACAGCCTCGCAGGGGATGGCGCCATCAGGACATACGCGCCCGTCCTTGTCGACCACCTCTACTGTGATGTATGCCAAGTCCTGACCGTTGGCAGCAATGGTGTTGCGCTCGGCAGTCAGTCGCAGTCGGGCGGGCTCCCCGGCGGTGGCGAGTGTCACGCTCTTTCCATCCGCCTCGGCACGCAGCTCACCCGTCTCGTAAGGAATGGTGAACACCGCCTTGAACTGTGTCTCGCGGCTCACCTGCTTCGTGTCGACGAGCTTGTCGTTCAGATATAGTTTCACCTCGGGCTGTTTGGTGTATACCTCCACCTCGATAGGCTTTCCTTCCCAGCCCGGCCAGTTCCACGACTCCCATGTGGGCCACACGCTCCATTGCGTCTCATGAATCTTCCCACGATAGCCGTCGGGCTCCTTCACAGCCATATAGAGCGGTGTGTTCCCGTTCCACAGCATGTCGCGGTAGTGGCTGATGGGCCGTCGCCAGCCGGTGATGTCTACGTCGCCGCAGCAGGCACCATGCCAGTCGGGTTGTCCGCCCGGTGCATAGCTCTCGCCCGGACGCTCGCCCTCATAGTAGTAGCGGCCGATGCCCGACTCACCCAGATAGTCGAGACCCGTCCACACCATATCCCCCACGACGTACGGGTTGTCGTTCACCGTTGCCCAGTTGCGGAAGGCGTCACGCGGATAGCTCTCCGTCTGCCACATCACGCGTTTGGGGTTGCGCTGGTGGTCGCTGGCATGTTTGAAAATCATGTAGTTGTAGCCAGCCACATCGAGCACGTCGAAGTGCGGGTCGTAGATTTCCCAGTCGCGGTCCCAGGCACAAAGCGCCTCGGTGATGGGGCGTGTGTTGTCGATTTCCAAGACGGCGTTCTTCAGCAGACGAGCTGTGTGGACGACGCGCAATTCCTTCCGTTCGATGACCTCGTTGCCCAGGCTCCACGTGATGATGCAGGGGTGGTTGCGGTCGCGCATCACCATGGCATGCACGTCCTCCCGGTAGCACGAGTCGATGAGCGTCGAGTAGTCGTATTTCAGTTTGGCGGTACGCCAGCCGTCGAAGGCCTCGCCGATGACCAGCATGCCTATCGAGTCGCAGGCATCGAGGAAGGCGCGGCTGGTGGGGTTGTGGCTGGTGCGGATGAGGTTGAAGCCCGCCTCCTTCATCTGGCGCACCTTGCGAATCTCCGCCGCGTCGAAGGCTCTTGCTCCGAGCACTCCGTCGTCGTGGTGCACGCAGGCTCCGTTGAGGACCATAGGCTTGCCGTTGAGCACAAAGCCCTTCTCGGCATCGAACGAGAACGAGCGAATGCCGAAGGGGATGGTGGTGTGAGCGATGATGGGGCCTTGGCCGGAATAAAGTTCTACGAGGGTCTCATAGAGGTGGGGCGTCTCGGGCGACCATAGCTTGGGATTGTCGATGGCGTAGGAGAAAGTCACGGTCTTACATTCGCCTGCCTTCAGCTCCACCGGCTTGTGCTGTAAGTGGTCTATACCCACCACGGCCTTCTGGGCGCTGTCGCTCTCGTTCTGCACGGTCACAGCTACGTTGACGACAGCCTGCTGCTCCGTCACCTTGGGTGTGCTCACAAACACGCCGTTCTCAGCAATATGCAGGGCGGGCATGGTCAGCAGCCACACATGGCGGTAGATGCCCGAGCCGGAGTACCAGCGGCAGTTGGGCTGGTCAGCGTTGTTCACCTTCACAAGCAGTTCGTTCTGCCGTTTGTCCTTATAAAGATACGGAGTCACATCGACGGTGAATGGCGTATAGCCGTAGCCGTGCTGTCCTGCCTTCTGTCCGTTCACGAACACCTCGGCGCGCTGGTAGACGCCCTCGAAGAGCAGTTTCACCATCTCCCCCTTGGGTGTTGCGAACGTCTTGCGGTATTCCCCTTTGCCGCCATGGAACCATCCTCCGCCAGTGCCCGTCTCGCCAGTCTCGGGGTCGGGCGCGTCGAAGATATCCCAGTCGTGGGGCAGGTCTACCGTCGTGGTCTTCCCGTCACGGGTAAACTGCCAACCGCTGTCGAACAACGTCTGGCTGGCCATGCTTTTCTCCAGTCCTTTTTTTGCCACTTGTCCGTAAGCCTGCATGCTCAGCAAGGCCATCAGCACCGTCGCTGCTGCGTTCGTGATAAAACGTCTCATAAGGAAGTTTTTTTATTTGGTTTTACTGTTCGTATTCGTAGAGTTGTATGTGCAGGATTTTCCACTCGCCTACGCTGATGCGGGCGTGGCGTCCCTGATGGGTCTGGTCACCATTGTGGCGGCGCAGGTATTTCAGTGTTCCGTCGTCGTCGATGGCAACCTCGTCAACCGAGAGCAGGCCGAGGCGTTTCCCCTTGAAGCGTTTGGTTGACGGCTGAGCCGGCTGACTGCCCTTCTCGGCGAATCCGTCCTCACCCAGCTGCTGTCTCTCTGCCTGTTGTTTCTCCGTGGGTGTTTTGAAGTCGACGACCACCCCGCTGCCAGCCAGGAGATAGTCGTACTTTCCCAGTCGGATGATCATGGCACCGCCTTCCGCCCATGTCGAGCCGTCGGTGGCACGGGCGTCCCAGGGGAGCGTGAAGTAGTGGCGGCAGGTCATCACCACCCCGTTGTCGTCGATGATGCGCTCCTTGTCCTCTTGGTCGAACAGCAGTCCCCACGTCTTAGGTGAAGCGGAAGAGGTGAAAGGCGAGTAGCGTGATGCCGCCAGCTGTCGCAGCAGCGCATAGGCGTTCGTCACCGACTCCGTCTCCTTCCTACTGGCCTGGTCGATGGCGAATGGCGAGAACCCCAATGCCTGATGCTCGCCGAAGACATACAGGGCGCGCACGCCGCTATTCTCGCAGCAACGGCTCTCGGGGATGAACAGGCGGTTCTCCACCTTCCCCCCGTCTTGTGGTCTCTGTGGCATGGCATACTGTGCCGCCCACGCCTTAAAGCCCGTGTCGTAGATGTCCGGGGCGAGCAAGTCGATGCTGGGAGCTCCCTCGTGCCAGAAGTCGGCGAGATGGGCCAATGGTCCTGCCGACGGATACTCACCCGGCCGCCGTCCGCGGCTGTTCATGGCGGCATTCACATAGAGCGGCATGTCGTGAATCCGGCGGGCAGCCTTCGCCAGCTGCTCCACATAACGGGCATAGCTCAGCGCCATGAATTTCTCGTCGGCCATGTCGTCGGTGCCGTAGCGCTCAGCCCACCGTTCCTGCCGGTAAACTCTCTCTGCCAGCGGCGAGTGGTCGCGTGCCGACTCCAGCATGCCGATCTCGTTTTCTATCTGCATCATGACGACCACCTTGCGCTGCGGGTCTTTCTCGCGGATGTGTTGCATGAGTGCCGAGAACGCTTTCAGGTCGGCCTGCAGCACGTTGTCGCTGAAGCACGAGGCAATCTCCATCGGCTTCCCGTCGGCAGTCATCGCCCGCGGAAACCGTTTGGTGTCTTGTTTGAACCACCCCGGCGCATAGCACGACATCGAGTTCTTCCACGCTCCGAACCAGAGGAACACCACGTGCAGCTGTTCACGCCGCGCCACGTCGATGGTACGGTCGATGAGCGTGAAGTCGAACTGTCCCTCCACAGGCTCCGTCAGTTCCCAGTAGGCAGGCACCAGCACGGTGTTCAGTCCCAGCGCCCTCATGCGTGGCATCACCTCGTCGATGTCCTCCACCGATGTAGCTGCCGAATTGCTCAGCTCACCGCCGAGAATGGGGAATCCAAGCATCAGGCTCGCCCTTTCCTGAGTCCTCTTGGTGCTCGCCCTTTCCTGAGTCCGCTTGGTGCTTGTTTGCCTGTCGGACGTCCCGTCAGTCCGTACCCTTTGAGCCGAGAGGGTCAGCAAGCCCGTCATGGCCACAATGCAGAATAATGCTCTCATCTTTTCACTGTTCACTCTTCACTGTTCACTCTTCACTGTTCACTCTTCACTCTTAACTGTTCTCAAGCAAGTTTGTTCTCTCCCCCTTGGGGGGAGATGGAGGGGGCTCCTTTTGGGGGGAGATGGAGGGGGCTCCTATCCACGTCAGCTTTCTCCACAGTCCCTCCAGGGGTCCGCGTGGGTGTCTGCTGAACCACCAGCGGCAGAAGCAGTATTGGCAGACGACCATGCCCAGGCCGATCATCTCGGCGTAGGTGATGCCCACCAGCCGGTAGCACGCCAGTCCGTAGCCGCAGAAGATGAAGCTGCCTATTGCCGACTGCAGCAGATAGTTGGTGAGGCTCATGCGGCCGAACGTGCACAGATGGCTCAATGCCCTGCGCACACCCTTGCTTGCATACCATGCCGAGACAACCCCCGCGACCGTCATCAGCAGAATCATGAGGTTGTAGATGGGCGTGAGCCAGGGCTTCAGCACGCCAAAGTCAACCACGCTCAGCACCCCCACGGCGACGGCCGAGACGACCAGCACACCGTGCCATATCGGCAGGTTGCTCACCGTTCCCGCGTCTGTATTCGTTCCCGTGTCTGCGTCCGTTGCCGCTGTAGCTTCCGTTTCCATAACAGCACCCTCCCGTGGTCTCTCCCGATAGAACAGCCGCTGTCTGCCCAGCTGCATGCCCAGGATGAAGAGGCAGAGCAACTGCGTCAGTCGTCCGCTGTAGACATTATATCGCAGGTTCAGCTCAAACCCGTAGCGCACGTTGTTCACGGCATTCTCCCAGAACGAGCCATGCTCGTGCAGGGCGATGGTCCGGTTGTAGATGTCGAAGAGCCTGGTGTTGTCGATGGTCGTACCCGTCAGCAGACGGTACAGTTCCACGGGCTGGATGGCAAGCACGCCGATGATGCACCACACCGCCCACGACGGCAGGTAACTGATGGGGATGAGCAGCAGGCCGTAGACGGCATAGAGCATCAGGATGTCGCCGTCGTAAAACGCCACGTTGATGACGCCGAACACGAACAGCAGGCACATGCGCCAGGCAAAGCGCCCCGCGAACGAGCGCCCCTTCTGCTGCTGGTTGTCGTTCATGATGAAGAAGCTCAGACCGAACAACATGGCGAAGATACCATACATCTTCCCGCTCAGCAGCCACGCCAGCACGTCGCCCACCGTCTGGTCGCACGCCAGCGTATGCACTATCGGCTCCTCCGTGAAGATGTCGAAGTGCTCCACCGAGTGGTACGCGATGATGCCCGCCACGGCGATGCCCCGCAGGGCGTCAGCCACGTCGATGCGCGTGTTGGGCAGTCCGCTAGTCTGATACCATCCCATCCTTCCGCCGTCGGTCTATTCCGTTGCCAGTGTCTTTGCCGGCCAGCCGGTGTCCTGATACATTGTGGCGTTGAGACCCTGCTTCTTGACGTACTCAGCCAGCCCTTCGGCTCTCCGTTTCTCGCGTCCCTTCTCGTCGCTGTTCACAGCCTGGAAAGGCACAAACTTGTCGCCGAAGATTTTCTTGGCAGTCGGCAGAAATCTCGAGCCGTCCTCCACCTGGTCGAAGGCTGTCACCTCGAAGCCGTTGTCGGTCTTGCGGACATGCATCAGACCCGGATGACTGCCGCCCGAGACACATTTCAGCGTGTCGCCCACCAGGTTGTAGTTGAACACCCAGAAGTCGCCCCATACGAGGATGTCGTCCTCCTTCTGCTCGTCCGCAGCCACCACGTTGAGTAAGGGCACACAATGCTCGCCCTGCGCATATTGCTTGCCGAACTCGTTCACCAGAAAGCTGTCGATGGCAGCCAGGTAGGTCGTCGTCTCTTCGGCGGCGTTCACGTTACTGGCGTCCTCGCCTCCGGTTTGCGGGGCGGCGCCTTGCTTGTTGTTGCATGCTGCCAGAACCATCAGGGCAGCGATAGCGATGAATAACTTTTTCATAGACATTTATCATTTAGTACATAATCTTTTCCTATCCCTTCCTGTTCAGAACCTCCTCCAGCAGTTCGGCGGCGTCGGCCACACAGTCCGGACACTCCCTGAGCGGTGTCCTTGCGCCCGTGTTGCCCAGTCCTTTCAGCAGTCTGCATTGCGTGGCACCGTTCCGTTCCTGGAACCTCGTCATGATCTGCCGCATCTGTCTCACCGACGCGGCCTTGTCCTTGTTCACCAGTCCCACGACGACCCCGGCGCCCACCAGTGCCCCGCACGTACCTTCCATATTCCCCATGCCTGCGGCAAAGGCGTTTCCGATGTTCATGGCAGTCGTCTCGTCCACCCCCGCCACGTCGGCATACGTGTGAAGGACAGCCTGGGCGCAGTTGTGACTCCCGCACCGTTTCTTCTCAGCCGCAATATGTTTCCTTGTTTCCATCATGTTATCTTTGTGGTTTGCAACCTTACCCCGCCAGAGTTACAAAAAATGAGAGCAGAACACGATTTAGTCCTTAAGCGGACAAAATCTTCTAAATCGTGATGTTCACGCGCTCATAGCCCTGCTGTGTCAGCTGGTGGATGAACGCCTTCTCCAGTTCCGCCTCGCTCTGGAAACCCGTTCCTCCCGTGGCAGCGCCTCGTAATGCGCCATCACGGTGGTATTTTCCTGCTCGGCTATAAGGTGATAGTTGTCCATCATATTGTAACTTTCCAATAACCTGTTTTATTACTGCCCACTCGAACAATCAGCCCAAGTTGTTTGAGTTTGGTGAGATAAGTCTTTACCTGACGTTCTGAAAGCCCAATTTGCTCACCTATATCACTTGCTTTATTACCTGGATTGTTCCTGACGGCTTCAAGTACACCAATGGACTTATCCGTCAATTCGGGGAATTTATCGTGCAGTTTATCGTGCAGTTTATCGTGCAGTCCTAAAGTCTGCTCATCCTCGTCGTCCTCATAGTTTTCCATCGCTTCCAGTAAACATTCCAGCATAAATTCGATGAATAGCGTACTTTCACCTGCGGCATCGCAACGTGCTATCACATTGTAATAGTCCTGTTGGTGCTCCTTGACGATAGTTTCTACCGGAATCCATGCAAACAGTCCTTTCCAGCGACTGAGCAACATGGTTTGCCAATAGCGTCCCATACGTCCGTTGCCGTCCATAAATGGATGAATAAACTCAAACTCGTAGTGGAACACGCATGAGTAGACAAGAGGATGTGTCTCGCAGGTTCTTACCCACTCGAACAGGTCGCTCATCAGCTGAGGCACCCTGTTTGGAGGAGGTGCCATGTGCAGGCAGTTTCCGTTACCATCGAAAACGCCTACACCTTCCTGTCTATAGTTACCGGCGTTGCGCACAAGTTCTTTCATCATCAGTCCATGTGCCTTCAGCAAGTCTTTCTCTTTGAAAGCATCGAGTTCCGGCATCAGGTGATAGGCTTCAATAGCATTTTTCACCTCTTGTATTTCGTCGGGGGCTCCAAGCACGTGTTTCCCTTCTACAATATCCGTTACCTGCTTTAGCGAAAGCGTGTTGTTCTCTATAGCAAGCGAAGAATGAATGGTTCTTATCCGATTCTTCTTTCGGAGCGTTGGCGAAGGCGCGTCGCTGTTTATCTGCGTATTCAGCCATCCCACCTGCTCTGAGATTTCCGAAACCAGATGCAGAATCTTTTCTGTTATGTTAAATGGTGGTATATACATATCGTTTTCTCCTTTCATTCAAAGGTCAACAGTTGATTCCTGTAATATTCATATTGCTTTTGGCGCTGTGCCAGCTGCGCCTCCAAGTTCGAGATGCTTGCCTCGAAAGTATCGAGGATGGAAACGATGCGCTGCTGCTCGGAGAGAGGAGGTAGAGGAATCCTTGTTTTTTAATTGCTCCTGTATTAAATTGCTGTTGTCCTCCTTTGGACACCAAAGCATACGTGTGAAGGACAGCCTGTGCGCAGTTGTGACTCCCGCACCGTTTCTTCTCAGCCGCAATATGTTTCCTTGTCTCCATCCTGTTATAACTGTATCAATGGCAAAGTTACAAATAAACGAGAGAAATGCAAAAGAAAAAGCTTGTTTTTTCTTTTTGCATTTCCGAGTGGAAGTAACTTCGGCGCAGCCAGAGTTACAAAAACGAGAGCAGAACACGATTTAGTCCTTAAGCGGACAAAATCTTCTAAGTTCACTTGTTTTTTATGCCGAGTGCCTTGTAAGTTCGTCACGTAGTGACAAAGTAGTAGCGAACAGACCGTTTGAACATACACTTTTCGGGAGTTCGGGAGTTCGGGAGTTCGGGAGTCTCACAAGCCTATAGAAAGGGGTGAACAAAACGTTCACCCCTTTGTAATTATGCTCCCGCCAATTAAAAATTGAAAAATAATCCCTATTCGTTACATAATTAACTAATTATTTTGTATTTTTGCAATTGCGTTGTGGCTGCTGCCCATATTGTTCATATTACTCATTGCTCTCATAAATCCCATTCCTCACATGATGGTTTCCTATGATAAGTTCTTAGCTCACAGAGGCAACTACAAACACCTCGTCGCCTTTCAGAAAACAGAATGCATTTACGACATCACACTCTATTTCATAGAGCATTACCTGCCGATGGTTGGTGACCGAACAGTTGACCAGATGAAGCAAGCAGCACGCTCGGGCAAGCAGAACATAGCAGAGGGCAACGAGACAGGCACAACCTCTATGGAGGCCTGTATCAAACTGGTGAACGTAGCAAAGGCAAGTCTGAAAGAGTTGCAGGAAGACTATGAAGACTATCTGCGCAATCACGGCAATCAGATTTGGGATGTAAACAGCCAGCAATGCCAAAATGCCCGCATTTGGTGCAAAGAGCACTCGGCTCCTGCCGATTATATGCGTGTCTGCGAATTGCGCGATGATATCACTTTGGCCAACATC
This sequence comes from Prevotella sp., assembly GCA_016291595.1. GTDB lineage: Bacteria > Bacteroidota > Bacteroidia > Bacteroidales > Bacteroidaceae > Prevotella. Next base: position 811 of record JAEEXN010000066.1, on the reverse strand, counting down.
GCGCTTGTTCTTATTCACCAGGCAGACTTTTTGCTTAGGCGATTGCTGGATAAGTATAAGCAGGAATTCCTGGAGAAAGGCGGTATCAAAGAGCAGATGACACAGGCCCGTCGCAACTGGCGAGAAGAGCACGGAATGGGATATATGAATGGGAACTATAGGAAAAATGGGAATAATGCCGGAAGCAAATGATGGATTTACACTTCAATCAGAACTTAGCCATAGGCTATCATAGTGGTTCGCAGATTGATATATGATAATATTTTGATCTATTTTGATCATTTTTGTTAAGTTTTGATCTATTTCCGTTTATCTCATGCTTTTGCACTATTTTTGCAAATGTATGACGAAGTACAGAATTAAAGTGAAAGAGGTGCTGAGCCGCATCGTAGAGGTTGAAGCTGATAATGAGGAAGAGGCCGTTGAAATGGTAAAGGAAATGTACCGTAATTGCTATATTGTTCTGGATGCTTCGGACTACAATGAGACAGAAATAGACGTAAAAAGATGAAAAAGCTAGGCGAAATGCATTTTTAACAAGATAATTGCGTATCTTTGCAATCGCTTCATGCTCAATAATCTTGAGCGTCAGCAAGACATTGTGGATTTTAGATAGCAGTATCTAAGTTCCAAAGAGACTTTTAACGAAAACAGTCCACCAAACTAACAGTAGTTACAGAGAGTCTCTGGGGATGAGGATACGCCTATGCTTATAGGCGTACCCCTTCCTTTCACCTCTCTGTACGGGCTTCTGTGGTGGACGGCCTTCGTTAAGTGGTGACTAGGAGGAGGGTACGCTTTCTTTTTGTCC
>JAEEXN010000065.1 GCA_016291595.1 Prevotella sp. | reverse complement strand
GGTCGAGGGGGTAAAATAGTCGGTATTATATGTTAATAAATATATAATAATATAAATAATATATAATATTATTACTATCTTATGAGTACTTTTAGAGCCTGACTACCCCCCCGAAAATAGTCGGAAGGTGCTTAATGTCACAAAGTCACATGTCACAAAATCACAAATCGAAAAAATTATTGAAATCAAAGGGACAAGTTTGAAGTGAACCCAGAAAGTTGGACACGACTTACAGGTTCAAGATGAAGAAAGAATTTAGCGTAGAAGAGAAGTTGGAGGCAATATCGTATGTATCCCAAAGTGAGACAGCCCGTTCTGTTTCAGAAAGGCTTCACCTTGGCCATCGATTAGCGATTTATAGATTTTCAAGTCGTTTTTTTTATAGTGATTAGCCATTTTGAAATGCAAAAAAAGTTTGTAATTCATGCTTTTTTGAGTTAATGACATTGGGTTTTAGTGGAAAATGGTTATCTTTGTAGGCGCTTATCACTAATGAAACTTGTGCATCGATTTGTACGAATAATACCATTTAATCCCTATGGAAAAAAAGAGTTTCCTGCTTAATTCGCTTAATTCACTACGGCGTAGTCGTGGTTTCCTAATACTTCTTGTGGCAGCAGCTTTGCTTGTTGTCACACTTTCTGTGTTGTATTATTTTGCCTATGAAGGTATTCAAATGGAAGCAAAACATCGGGCAGAAGGTGAACTACGTGAAACGAGTTTGCGAATTAAGAATATCATGTCGGTTGTTGAAGTGGCTGAGGATAATATCGCGTGGGCGGTAGAAAGTGACTTGGCTGATCCAGATGGCTTGCATCAGTTATTGGAAAAGTTTGTAAAGAACAATGATAATATCATAGGTGCAGGTATTGGTTTCGTTGCTGATTATTATCCCTCTAAAGGACGTTGGTTTGAGCCATACGTTGTAAAACTTGGCGATGGAAGCTTTTCTTGTAAGCAAATCGGGTCTGCTTCTCATGACTATCTGAAGATGGATTGGTTCGTGAATACAGTTGCTATTGATAGTGCCAAATGGAGTGAGCCATATTTCGATGAAAGTGGTGCAAAAACGCTTGTGGCTACTTATACGCGTCCTATCCACGACGCATCTGGACGCATTGTGGCTGTGCTCGGTGCAGATGTGTCGCTCGACTGGTTGAGCCATGTTATTAACGGCGACGCTGGCAATCCTTTACAGAATGTTCTGTTGTCTCGTACTGGGCAAATACTGGCTTGCCCTGTGGAGAGCCTTGTCATGAGAAAGAACGCCTATGAGGTTTCCAGAAACATGAGCGACACCATGGCGAGTGAGATGAACCGTCGTATGCTGGCAGGTGAGAGCGGACAGATTACTGTTAGGAATAATGACGGGGAAAAGACATACGCTTATTTTGCCCCTGTTGATGAGCAGACGGGATGGTCGATGGCGGTAATCTGTAAGGACAAAGATATTTACCGTGGGCTTCGTTCTCTTGGTTTTGGCCTGCTACTGCTCGTGCTGTTTGGTCTTGGGATACTTGGATTTATTATGTGGCGTGCGGCTAAACAGCTGTTCCGAATGCAGAAGATTCATTCTGAGAAAGAACGCATTAGTAGTGAGTTGCGCATAGCCAGTGGTATCCAGCAGTCGATGATACCGAAGATATATCCTCCCTATCCTGATCGTGACGATGTGGAAATATATGGTGCACTTGAACCGGCTAAGGAAGTTGGCGGAGATCTCTACGATTTCTATATCCGCGACGAAAAACTGTTTTTCTGTATCGGTGATGTTAGTGGGAAGGGTGTTCCTGCCAGTTTGGTCATGGCAGTAACACGTTCACAGTTCCGCACAGTCTCAGCTCATGAATCGAATGCGGTTCGGATAGTTGAGGTAATGAACGAGTCTTTGTCCAATATGAACGAAACATCGATGTTTGTTACCCTGTTTATCGGTGTTCTCGACTTGCCAACAGGCCGTTTACGCTACTGTAATGCAGGACATGATGCACCGTTATTGATAAAACATCCCGTCGGCGATAGCGGCGAGGGAGTGTTGAACCAGGTAAGTAAGCTCGATGTGGTTTCGAATATAGCCATTGGTATTGTAAACAGTTTTCAGTTTGAAGGGCAGGAGACGATGATTAGTCCGCATACAACAATATTCCTTTATACCGACGGATTGACTGAGGCAGAGAATGCGTCGCATCAGCAGTTTGGTTACGAGCGGATTATCGAGGTGGCTGAGACGATGAAGGAAGGTAAGCGGGATGCCAGTGAGAGGTCTGGACTGGAGCATTTCCTGAAAGATATGAACGTGGCAGTAAGGCGTTTCGTTGGCGCTGCAGACCAAAGTGACGATCTTACGATGCTCTTCATTGAGTATAAAAAAGAACAGCGGCCTGTGCGCTTGAAGCGGAGTATTACATTGCCAAATGATATACAGACGATACCGCAATTGAATAAGTTTGTTGAGAGAGTTGCCGAGGAACTGGGCTACGATATGTCTGAGACAATGAATCTGAATCTGGCTATCGAGGAGGCTGTGGTGAATGTGATGAATTATGCATATCCAACAGGTACGGAAGGGGAGGTTCATGTAGATGCTGAGGCTAACGATCTGCGCCTGAAGTTCGTTATTACTGACAAAGGTATTCCTTTCGACCCCACAGCCAAGGAAGATGCAGATACGTCACTCTCTGCTGAAGATAGGCCCATTGGCGGATTAGGAATCTATCTGGTTCGTCAGTTGATGGACTCAATGAATTACGAGCGGGTGAATGGTTGTAATGTGCTGACTTTGAGAAAGAAACTTAGCGCTGCCTTACAGTAAGAATGCCTGTTCTTCTGGCTGTGCTCATAACCAATACAAAAACGAACATGATTTATCAAAGAATGATTGGTCTTATCGCACTGATGCTTTTGGGTGTCGTGCGGATGGGAGTGGTATCAGCACAGAATTGTTCGCTGGATGTCTTACACCCTATTGTCCTCAAGGGCAATACTTTAGTCTATCAAGACCATGCTATAAGCCTGAATGAGCGAACCGTCTTTGTGAATGGTAATCTGAGTGGCGAGCAGGATAAGAATCCTTATGTGTTTGCGACCTTTCAGTCGGCCGTTGATTATCTCCAACAACTAACAGGTAATGAGCCTGTGTATGTCTATCTTGCACCGTTTGTTTATTGGGTAGATAATCCAGAGGTGCCTGAAGTGGTAATTGGAAAAGACGGTCGCGAGCCTTTTGGTATGACCATCAGGTATAAAAACCTCCATTTCATCGGCTTGAATCCTAATCCTGAGACCGTGGTTTTGGCATCTCAACGTGGACAGACACAGGGCGCTATCGGTAATTTTACTATGTTTGACTTCCATGGAGATAGCCTTTGGGTAAGTAACCTGACTATGGGCAATTATTGTAATGTGGACCTCAACTATCCCTTGCAGCCCTCAATGAGCCGACAGAAGCGCAGCGAGGCAATTACCCAGGCACATGTGGGCTACGTGAAAGGCTCGTTTATGGCGGCCCGGAATGTGCGTTTCATCAGCCGGCTGAACCTGAACCCGCTCAATGGTGCCGACCGTTCGGAGTACGACAGCTGTCACTTTGAGTGTACCGACGATGCCTTGAACGGCACGGCCATCTACCGGCATTGCCGCATCGATCTATACGGTCAGAAGCCTTTCTGGAGTACTTTCGGGGCAGGAGCGGCATTCATCGACTGCCATTTCTACGCAAAGGGCGATAACACCGAGATGTATTTCTGTAAACAAGGCGGACCTCTCACACTTATCCGTTGCCACTATCATGCGCCCTTTGTGAAGTATCTGGGATGGACAGCCTACCCTCAGCCGTGGCTACGATGCTATCAGCAAGAGTTTTGGCTGAACAACCGTCCGTACATTATTGGTAATCGGCAGCTGGAGAATACCGTCGTCGTACCAGACAAACGCGAGGTCAAAGGCCCTCTTTTCCTCCCCATCAGCCAACATGAGGCCACTTTGGTGACTGGCGAGGCACCGCTTACGCTACAAGCAGGAACAGATGGCGAGCGCATTTGCTGGGAGGTGCCTGCTGAATATGCCGGCTACGTGCAGCTGTCTGCTACCGAGGGGCATTCCATCTCGGTAAGCGCTACTAACAAGACCGATGAAATGGCTGTTTTTTGCATTTGCGCCCGCACTGTTGATGGTCGCGAGGCAGCCTGCCTTTTATCGGTAAAACCGTCTGTTTTGCCTCCTCCCACTATAGTGAAGCGACCAAAAATACGGTTGGAAAAGGGACGTGCATGGCTTGACTATCAGCTCAACCTGCAAGGAGCTAAGGATCAGTCGTCTATAATATGGTATGCCGACGGCATTCCCGTGGGTGTAGGCAATGGTTTTCCTTTGAATACTGGCTATGCGGGACACATGCTGTCAGCCCGTTTGCAGCCTCGTTCATCACGCAGTAATGCAGGCGAATGGGTTGGAACCGACGGTAAGAAGTTTCGTTTTCGCGTCAGCCATCTCACCGAAAGAGGTAGACTTGACACAGACTTCAGCCACTTCTATTGTGACTGGCAGCCAGAAATCAGACCAGGATTCTGGACGGTTGATGGTTTTAAGCCAGCCGACACTGCTGAGTTTCCGTGGACTTTCAATCGCCAAAAACCCATGTGGGAGTATGGTAAAGGATTTAACGGTGCCGTTGGAGAGGGCCTTTTGCAGGCGCAACGTGGTGCCAGATTGATGTACACTCCGGCAGAGGGATTTTATAGCGACATGTCGCTCACCTTGCACGTTGATCCCACTAAGACTGCCGGCCAGGGCTTTGGATCGGCTACGGGCCAGTATATGGATGTCTGCCTGAAGTTCGATACGCACACTCTCACAGGTTATGGCCTGCGTATTATCCGTACAGTGAAATACGCAAAGGCTGTTGATTTTTATCTGGTAGCCTATGAGAACGGTCACGTAAAAGCTATCAGTGAGGCCATTTCTGCCACCTGCTACCGCACGGGCTGCACCATCAGTTTGCAACTTATCGGCAACCGACTATCTGCCCATGTGGAGACAACTACGCCCAAACCCGCCGACTCGGCATTGCCTCATGTGGTTGACCTCTCTGCTGAGGTGAAAGGAAATGCTTTTGGAGGCGTTGCCATTCAACATACCGGCTCCTGTGGTGAGAGCACAACGATGCTTCATAGACTGCAAGTTCAGTGGTAAGAAAAACGCTCTTAGGCTCCTGTTTATGTGTTGTTTTACCTTCAACCTTCTAGGCTTTTTTGTGGTTTCTCCTGAATAACCATATATATTCAAGTATTGTTTTTCTGAAAAATATTCTTTTCTCATGCAAGTTTTCAGTCATACTTGTGTTTAGGAAGTAGTAAGAAACCTATAATCAGTTATGATGAAATCATTCAAGACACTTGCTTTTGCAGTTTTTATGGCAGCCTCTGGACTGCTATCAGCCTGCTCGTCGTCGGAGAACATCGTTGACAATCTGCCTGACGACTATATTGTTAATATGGTGTATCCCGAGCACCGAGTTCAACTGACAAGTGAGCAACAGGCTTTTGTTGCTGGAAACAATAGTTTTGCTTTCGACTTTTTTAGTCGCATCAATGCTCTTGACGGTGCGAAGAGCAGTTTTTGTTCACCTCTCAGCATCACTTATATGTTGGGTATGTTGCAGTCTGGAGCGACAGGTGAGACCCAGAGGCAGATACAGAATGTGATGGGGATGGGTGCTGCAAGTGCCTCTGCCGTCAACGAATATTGCGCCCGACTGACCAAAGAGCTTCCTGCCCTTGATTCGAAAGTGACACTCGATATTGCCAACAGTATTTATGTGAACAATCAGAAAGCAACCATCCGCGATACTTATGCTGCTGACATGAACCGCTACTATGATGCCCCCGTTTCCAATCTCGATTTTACCAATCCCGCATCATTAGGTGTTATCAACGGATGGTGTAATGATAAAACACAAGGGATGATACCTAAAATTCTCGATGAAATCGATGAAAAATGCGTGATGTATCTCTTAAATGCTATTTATTTTAAGGCCGACTGGACAGAGAAGTTTGAGGAGAAATACACCCGTAACGAATCATTCACTACTGTTTTGGGAGCAACGAAAGAGCAGCCTATGATGCATCAGCGCGTGCGAGTACGTTATGGAGAGAGCTCCGACTATACGAGCGTCAGCCTTCCCTATGGGGATGGTGCCTTCTCGATGACTATCATGCTTCCTAAAAGTGGTAAGAATACCGATGACGTGATCAGACGATTGAATCAGGATTTCTCAAAGAATGGTAGTGAAGATTATCATACCAGCATCTGTGATGTCGACGTTAAGGTACCGCGTTTCGAGACTGCCACAGAGATGGAGAAACTGCCAGATGTGCTTTCTGCAATGGGAATGCCTTTGGCGTTCGACTCTGAATGGGCAGAATTTACCAATATGGTGAACGAGGGAACGCTCTATGTGGACATGATGAAACAGAAAGCGAAGATAGAGGTAAACGAAAAAGGCTCAAAAGCCGCTGCTGTTACAATTGCTGGGATGGCTTTCACAACAGCCGTTGGCCCCCATGAGGAACCTGTGTATGAGAAGCGCGAGTTCCATGCCGACCGTCCTTTCGTTTATCTGATTACCGAGCGTGGCAGCAATGTGGTGCTGTTCATCGGGAAATATGTGGGGGATTGATTTTCTGTAAGAACTCAGCAAGATTGTCTTTTTCGTCGAGCCCGAGCTTTTTGCGTAGGCGGTAACGGCTTATCTCAACGCCTCTGACAGAGATGTTGAGCAACGGGGCAATCTCTTTCGATATCATGTTCATCTTCAGATAAGCGCAGAGCATTTTGTCCTTATGTGTGAGTTGTGGGTATCGCTCACTGAGGGTTTTGAGGAAATCGTGGTGGACTGTGTCGAAATCGCCCTTGAATGCTTCCAGATCGTCATCGTGCTCAATATTCGTGTCAATCTGTCCGATGAGTCTTACCACCTTGCGCTTGATGCTTGGCAGGTTGTCTTCACTCAGACTGTTGTTCAGGCTGACAGCTGTTTTCTTAATCTCCTGCAGCATCTCGTTCTTTCTGACCACGTTCATGCGTGACAAGACCAGCTCGTTTTGTTTCGAGCGAAGTTCTATTTGTATTTTCTCATCTTCCAGTGTCTCAATCTTTTCGTTCAGTTTTCTGTTGCTTTTCAGCAGCCGGTTGACAATAGCCCAGGCGATAGTAGCAAATAGAATCAGATATAAGGTATAGGCCCACCATGAACGATACCACGGAGGCAGAATACGGAACGTGAGTGATGTGACGACAGGCTGGCGGTTGGTGGCCGTCACTATGCGCACCTGGAAAGTGTATTTTCCTTCGTGCAGGTTGGTATATTCTTTCACGTGTTGGCGGCTGTAACTGCTCCACTCATCATCAGGAGAACCCAACAAACGGTACGAATAGAGCACGGTCTGCGACTTGTCGAAATTATTGGCGCTGTATTCAATGCGGATGGAATTATGTGCATAGGCAATGCGAAGAGGCTTCTCCTCGAGATAAAAACTGCGTCCGTAGAGTAAAGTGTCAGTTCCATTCGTGCCTGTTACACGTCTGATTTGCAATGTCAGGGGCAGCGCTGATGCCCTTTGCCGGCTGTAGTTCAGCAGAGCGAAGCCTTCTTGGGTACCGATGAGTGCCTGACGCGCATTCATCACCCCCACGTGTTCGAAATCCTCAATCAGCTCGTCGCTCAAATACGTCTCTCCTTTATTCTTATAAAAAGTTTTTCTGACAGGGTCGTAATGGAGAATGTACAATATTCCGTCGCACACATACCAGATGTTCCGCTCATCATCCTGCTGCAAGAATGTGTAGGCTGTGCTGCCGTTCAGCTGCTGTTCCAGTTCCTGATAAGACACAATTTGGTCTTTGGCAGAGTCGTATCGGAACAAGCCCTGACGCGAGGCAATTACTACTTCATGATTGATAGTGCTGACATATACGTTATCTCCAACCGGCAGCTGGGATGAGTTGTAGTTTTTTGTATGCGTTACGTGTGTCAGTTCGTTATCAAGAGTTAGTCGGAACAGTCCTAAACTCTTATTGGCAACCCACACGGCGTTACTGTTCTCTTCTGCCATCATCGTCTTGGCAGAGATGTCAGTACCTTCAATTTTGTTGGTATAGGTCCATAGCCCGTCTGTTTTCCGCAACACTTTCAGTCCCCAATAGTCACCCAACAGTAGAGCGTCTTTGTGGAAGGAAAGCGGACATGTGTGCCAAACACCGCGAATAGGGATGCGTTGAGTGCGGTCTCCGTCTATGATCATGAAGAAATTACGGCCTCCGCAAAACAGTTTGTTGTCATATATTGTGATACCGTGTACCTGTCCTCCTGTGCCTTCAATGAATACTGTTAAAGGGTCTGCATTCGGGTCAAGTGTTCCGCTTGCACGGTAAAGTCCCTGGTTGGTGCCTAAATAGATATGGTTTTGATAGAAGGCCGAGCTGTATCCGGCACCAATATCCGCCAGTTGGCTGTTCATAAAATACAGGTACGAGTTAAGCACCACATGGTCGATGCCGTTGTCAAGTCCGAGCCACAGATTATCACTTCGGTCGAAGTAAGCAGCCAGTACAGTCTTGTTCTGCAATCCGTCATCTTTTGAGATGCTCTCAACCCGATTCGTGCTGGTGTTTATGAGTATGATGCCGTTTTGTGTGGTTCCTAAAGCAATATACGGACCGTTGACCGTTGCGCAGGTAAGCTTGTTCTTCGCTATCAGCGTGTTGGCAGGGTGCTGCCAGGGTTCGAAAACCCCATGTTGAAACTGATAGATTCCGTAGTCACTGGTAACGATAAGCATTTTATCGTCTACAGACAGAAGTGCCGCGATATAGGCTTTTGGTGGAAGATTGATGCCTTGAAGTTTTTCAAAACGGTTGTTTTGCAAGAAGTAGATACCATCGCTGGTGGCTGCATAGATGCGATTATACAGTACGGCAGTATAGCTGATGCCTTTCTTGCAAGGAATCTTTCCTATATGTTCGTTCTCCAAATAGTACATGGCTCCGTCTGCCTGGAAATACACGCGGCCGCCAAGAGTGTGGATGTTCCAGATGTTGATGACGCCCTCCTTCTGCAAGTCTTTCGACAGACAAGTGTACTGTAATTGTCCGCGATTGTCTGGCTCAAAGTATCCGAACTGCCCCAAAGCACCCACATAGATGCGTTTCTCTGTGATTTTTATCGAACGAAGCTTGGCGTTGTTGTCAATAGGGTAGGTGTTCCAATAAACGCCGTCGAATTCGAGCAGCCCCTGGTTGTTGGCAAAATACATCCACCCGTTGGCTCCCTGTTCAGCCATCCAGTTCTGATTGGCTGCCATGTAAGTCTGCCGTGAGAAATTCACCACAGACCTCTGCCAGAATGTTGCTGCTCCAAGCGATGAGCAAATGCAGAATAGGAAAGAAATGAAAACTGTTCGCATGATGACTGAATTAATCCTGTTGCAAAAATAAGTAATTATTTTCTTTCATCCAAGAAAAAGGTGGAAAATGTTTTGATGTAGTTCAATTGTAATTAATATATTGATAATTAGTTAGTTACTATTTTTGTGAGAAAGTAATGATGTATGTGTGATGTGTAGCTATAGTATCTATGATGTAGTCTATTTTGAATCAAACGTTCTATATTAACCTATCTTTGCATCAGAAAAGTTTTTACTAACAATAATAATCTATGGAAAAAAGTACATTATCTTTAGGAACGTTGAGACTATGGATGATTGTCTGTTTGATGTTCCTTGTGGATGTGGGTCTGTTTGCGCAGACTAGCGGTTTAACAGTAAAGGGCCGCGTGCTGGATTCTCAGTCGCGCGAGCCATTGATTGGTGTAACGGTGATGGAAAAAGGTACTAACAATGCCTCCGTAACCGATTACGATGGTAATTACACGTTGCGGGTGGCTCAGGGTGCTACCATCAGTTTCTCTTATGTAAGTTATGTGACCCGTGAGGTGAAGGCTTCGCAGGCCAATGGCGAGATTCTGTTGAGCGAGGACGATAAGACCTTGCAAGAAGTTGTTGTCGTAGGTTATGGAACACAGAAGAGGGCAAACCTCTCTGGTGCCGTGACAGCTATTGATGGAGAGAAAGTTGCTGCCAAGCCAACTACTGATGTGTTGTCTGCCCTGCAGGGTGAGATGCCCGGTGTGGCTATCCTCCGTTCCAGCGGTGAACCAGGCTCCGAGACCAGCGGACTGCGCGTGCGTGGTTTTTCATCTGCCAACTCTACATCGACATTGGTTCTGATTGATGGTGTCGAAGGCGATATTTCTTTGCTTAATGCCGACGATGTGGAGAGCATCTCCGTGTTGAAAGACGCAGCTGCCTGTGCCATCTATGGTGCTCGTGCCGCTGCAGGTGTTGTGCTGGTGACCACCAAAAATGGTGTTGCCGGTAAGCCAAAAATCACTTATAATGGTTACTATGCCTTCAATACCCCAGCCAACATGCCGAAGCGTCTGCCCGCATGGGAAGAGCAGGACTGGATTAACGAAGGACGTCAGAATCAGGGTGGCAAGCCTGAGTGGAACCCCGAGCAGAGCGGATGGGTAGGCAACCCTAACTTCAATTACCGTCCGAACAACACCAATGGCCGTTGGGATCAGTTCTCGGCTACCAACTGGGTGGCAGAGGGAACTAAGAACCACTCAGACCAGACTAACCACAGCGTTTCGGTATCAGGTGGCACGAAGGATATCAACTATCTGGTTTCAGCCAACTATTATTATAAGAATGGTATGCTGAAGTATGGCAAGAACGACAACACGCGCGTCAACCTGCATGCTAAGGTGAATGCCGAGCTCAACAAGTATATCTCCATGGGAGTCAATGTGCAGTATCAGAGCAAGAAAAACAATGCCCCCTCTTGCGGAGCATCAGCCATCATGAACAACCTCTATTCGAGCCGTGCCCGTCAGCTGTTGTACAACCCCGAGGAGGATGTCAACTATGATACCAACCCCTACAACGGCGACCTACAGTTCAATGCCATTCAGGTCATGAAAGATGGTGGTGTGAACGAGACGCTCTATGAGGCCTTCATTGGTAAGGGCAACATCACGTTTAAGAATCTTGTAAAGGGCCTGCGGGTGAACCTCAGCGCCAGCCGCCGTGCCGGTTATTACAGCGGCCGCAGCGAGCGCCATTATCTCATTTGGTATGGTATGACAGGCAATAACAAGCGTCAGGACTACAACTCGCCCAACCAGCTCTACCGTATCAAAAACAACGATTTCCACGACTTGTTTGAGGCTACGGTCAACTATGAGTTCGACGTCAATAAGCTCCATAACTTTAAGTTCCTGGCAGGTACGAGCTACGAGAACTACCGCAAGGACGAGATGAGCGGAACCGCCAAGAACATGAACTCCAACGATTTCTACTCGTTCAACTATTACGATGCGTCGGTCGCTACCAATACGACGATTGCTGACAAGATTGAGCCTTGGTCGATGATGTCTTATTTCGGACGTTTCAACTATAATTTTGCTGAGCGTTACCTCTTCGAGGCTAATATCCGTTACGACGGCAGCTCCCGCCTGGCTCCCTCGAAGCGTTGGAAGGCATTCCCGTCAGTATCTGCAGCATGGCGTGTGAGCCAGGAGCCCTGGTTCAAGGCCGATTTCATCAGCAACTTGAAGCTGCGTGCATCTTGGGGACAGTTGGGTAACGGAGCCATTCTCGGTCTCTACGACTATATCCCCACCATCGCACAGAGCACTGTCTATATGGGCGAGAAGTCATATTATCAGAGTCAGCTGGCCTCGAAGGACAAGACCTGGGAAACCATTGAGACCACTAACGTGGGTATTGACTTCGGTTTGCTGAACGGCCGACTGAATGCCAGTTTCGACTATTATTGGAAATACAACAACGACATGCTCTCGTCGTTGCAACTCCCTCACACCATCGGTATCGGTATTCCCCGTGTGAATGTGGGTAAGCTGAAGACCTGGGGTTGGGACTTCGAGGTGAAATGGAACGACAAGATCGGAGATTTCCGTTATCAGATTGCGTTCAACCTCTCCGACAGCAGCAACAAGTTGATGGAGTACGATGGTGCGGATGTCATCACGGCAGGTAATGTAAGCCTCCTTGAGGGCTACGAGATGAACACCATCTGGGGCTATGCCACCGACGGCTATTGGACCAGCAAGGAAGAGTACGACCAGTACAAGGCCGACCACCCGGGCTTCAAGACGTTCAGCGATGGTAAGATTGGTGCCGGTGACGTGAAATATATCACCCAGGGCGAGGCTGACCATCAGATTGGTGCCGGTGACGGAACAAAGGAGAATCATGGCGACCTGATTTACCTGGGCAACTCTAACGGCCGTTATCTCTACGGACTGAGCCTCGGCGCACAGTGGAAAGGCTTCGACTTCTCGATGATGTTCCAGGGTGTGGCCAAGCGCAAGGTGCTCATCGACAGCGAGGCCATCGCTCCGTTTGCCCGTACCTATCAGATGCCGTGGACCATTCACCGTGACTATTGGACCGAGGAGAATCAGGATGCCATGTGGCCCCGACTCTACAACTACAATGGCGATTGGTTTAACTTCCAGCCTTCCGACAAGTGGATTCAGAATGCAGCCTACCTGCGTCTGAAGAACGTGACACTGGGCTACACCATTCCTATCTCACGCAAGTATATTGAGAAGCTGCGCGTCTATGTGTCGGGCTCCGACGTGTGGGAGCACTCCGACATGCTGAAGGTGTTCGACCCCGAGGCAGGCAACAATGTGGGACGTAACTACTATCCCTTCTTCCGCACATGGGCATTCGGTGTGAACATCACGCTCTAAAGATTCTTTTATGGTTAATCAGTAAATAGGCAAACAAGAAATAGAACAGTTATGAAACGATATATTTTCAAATCAATATGTGCCATCAGCGTTGTCTGTGGTTTTACGGCTCTCGCCAGCTGCGAGCTCGACCGTGAGCCCGAGACCGTCTTGGCCGACAACACTTTCTGGAAGAGTGAGACCGACCTGCGCGGCGCCTGCAACAAACTATATGTCGACCTGCCTGGTTTCGACCACGACAAGCGTGCCGACGACATTGTGGGCAGCTCGCCCAACTCTACCTCGAACGGTAACTGGAGCGTTCCGGCAACCGCTGGCGACTGGACCAATCCCTATAATAAGATAGGTGTGTGCAACAACATTATCGAGAAGGCTGCGGCAGCTCCGCTGAGCGATGCTCAGAAGAACCGCTGGATGGCTGAGGCTTACTTCTTCCGTGCCTACCACTTCTTCGACTTGGTGAAGAAATACGGCGATGTGCCCCTCATCCTGAAGGCTTTCGACTCTACCGAGGATCCCGACATCAAGATGGCCCGCACCCCGCGCGAGCAAGTCATCCAGCAATGCTACGACGATTTGCGCTTTGCCGAGGAGTGGCTGCCCGACATCGATAATGTGAGCAGCGCCTCCGACTGGGGTCGCGTGTCGAAGTCAGCTGCCCGCGGACTGATGACCCGCATCGGTCTCTACGAGGGAACATTTGTGAAGTACCACTCGCTGAGCGGCGACAGCAAAGCCCATCTCAAGGTGGCTATCGATGCTGCCGAGCGTCTGATCAATAGTGGCAAGCATGCTCTCTATTCCAACTTCCAGAAGCTGTTCTACTTTGATGGTGAAGGCCGTCAGAACAAGGAGAATGTGTTCGTGAAGGTATATGGCCCCAACGGCGCCGGTGCAACTATCACCCACGGCAACTCGCGCCAGCTTGAGAATGGTGTCAGCGTCACCCGCCAGGCCATCAACCAGTTCCTCTGTACCGACGGTCTGCCCCGTGAGAAGAGCCAGCTTGCTGTCATTCCTGAGACACAGTACGACGATGTGTTCACCAACCGCGACCCGCGACTGGCTATGACCATCTATCACACCAAGGAAGAGGCTTATAAGGGCGGCTATCAGCCCTTCAGCAACCAGCACGGCAACGGCTATGGCATCAAGAAGGGATTCATGCTCGACGAGTGGACCACCAACAGCAAGGAGAGCGTCGACAAGATGATTATCCGTTATGCCGAGGTGCTTCTCTCTTATGCCGAGGCTCTCTATGAGTACAACGGCAGCATCAGCGATGCACAGCTCGACAAAACCGTGAATGCCGTACGTGCCCGCTCGGGATTTACAGCCCGTCTGACCAACGACTTTGCCAAGGCCAACGGTCTGAACATTCTCGACGAGATCCGCCGCGAGCGTCTGGTAGAGTTCATCGACGAGGGTCTGCGCTACAACGACATCATCCGCTGGAAGATTGCCGAGAAGGTGCTGCCCGTCAGCATTCTGGGTCTGAAGTATAGTGAGGTGGACACCAGCACCAAGCGCGAGGACATCCAGGCCCGTCTGACCACCGAGGGAGGTATGTTCAAGGGCCAGAAGGTTACCGACCAGGCCGACATCTACGTCATCGAGGAAGGCTCTACCCGTAATTTCGACCCCGCTCGCGACTACTATTATCCCATTCCCACTTACGAGATTGCCACCTCCGAGGGCAGTGTCGTTCAGAACCCGGGATGGAATTGATGGAGTGATGGAATCTATAAACGTTAATCATAATACAGAACGCAATATGAAAAAGAATATATTTAAACTGATGAGCCTCTTTTGTCTCTTGTGCGGGTGTGTGGCATTCAGCGCATGCGACGACGATGAGTGGGGCAACGACAATGCGGAGAAGATGAACGAGTTCTTCTTCGGGTTCCAGGACTGGGGCAAGCTGAAAAACGATGTGGTGTTTACCGTCAGCCAGGGCAGTACCGTAGAGATTCCCGTACAGTTCTGGTGCGCCGGCACACGCTCGTTCGACGCCGAGGCATTCTACTATGTTGACAGCAAACTCGTGCTGGGTACCGACTATCAGATTGTCGATGCCAATGGCAGCGCCCTGCAGCCCAACGGCAATGGTGCTTTCGTGATGGCGTGGAATCTGAAAAATCCCGATACCACCAACAACCACCGCGTGCAAAACATCTATCTGAAGGCACTCAATGGTGCGAAGGGTGATGTCACGGTGCTGACCTTCGACCCCAAGGATGTTGGCGACGACGGCAAGATTAAGATTTCCAACACATATACTCCCAACAATATCACCAGCCAGTACGAGGTGCATGCCTTGACGCAGAACTATAAGGTGAAGGTGACCATCAAATAACGGGTAAGGTCTATGAAGAGGTTTTTAATGATAACTGCGACCTTCATGGTCTCGCTCATGGCGGCAAGTGCGCAGTCCGTTTGGGACAAGGCGCACCTTGCCCGCGTGAAAGCCTCGCTCGACAGGCCTGTTTATGCGGCTGCCTACCGCCATCTCATCCGCGAGGCCGACAAGAAGATGAAGGAAGAGCCCGTGTCGGTAATGATGAAGGAGAAGATCCCCGTGAGCGGCGACAAGCACGACTACATGAGTCTGTCGCGCTACTTCTGGCCCGATCCCACTAAACCCGACGGACTGCCCTACATTACTCGCGATGGTGTTTCGAATCCCGAGCTGGAGCAATACGATCGCAACCGCCTGTCGACGATGGCCACCGGAGTAACCACCCTCTCGCTAGCGTGGTATCTCAGCGGGAACGAGCAGTATGCGCAACGAGCCGTCGAACTGCTGAGGGTGTGGTTCCTGAACAAGGACACGCACATGAACCCCAACCTGAACTATGCGCAGGTGGCTCCCGGAAGCTTCGAGGGGCGCGGCCGCTGCTTTGGTGTTATCGATGCCTATTCGTTTGTCGAGATGCTCGACGCCGTGCAGTTGCTCGAGCAGTCATCCTCATTCAGCAAGAAGGATCAGAAAGCCTTGCGCGCTTGGTTCGGTAAGTTCCTTAACTGGATGCTCACCAGCCCTCAGGGCATCGAGGAAGGCGAGCAGCTGAACAACCACTCGGTGGCGCACGACGTTCAGATTATTGCCTATGCCCTTTACACCGGAAACCGCAAGGTTGCCGAGCAGTACATCCGCGAGTTCCCCGAGAAGCGAATCTTTAAGCAGATCATGCCCGACGGACGCCAGCCTCAGGAACTGCGTCGGACGCTGGCTTTCGGCTATTCGCAATACAATCTCTCCCACATGATCGACATCTTCCAGATGAGTCGTCATTTCGGCATCAAGATCGACGATGCCACCTCTGCCGAGGGTTCTAATTTCTACAAGGCCGTCGACTTTCTCCTGCCTTATGTAGGCGTGAGTGTCGACAAGTGGCCCTACCGGCAGATCAGCGAATGGGATTATAAGCAGAACGAGTTCTGCAAGGACCTGTATCGTACGTGGCTCATCAATCCCGACCGTACCGACTATCTGGATGTAGCCAAGCGCCATCTCGTCATGCGGTGGAGCGACCGTTT
The DNA here is from genome assembly GCA_016291595.1 of Prevotella sp. Classification (GTDB taxonomy): domain Bacteria; phylum Bacteroidota; class Bacteroidia; order Bacteroidales; family Bacteroidaceae; genus Prevotella. The sequence continues at coordinate 2,512 of JAEEXN010000065.1, read as the reverse complement.
CTTCCTGCTCTATTACGAGCCTGACGCAGGCGACGACGGTTTTGCCAGCGCCGACAGCCAGCTGCGTTATCAGCTGAGCTGCGTGCAGGACGCTCGCAAGAAGATTGCCGACAAGTCCAAGCAGATGCCCAGATGTGTTGAGAAAGACGGCAGCCTGCGGCTGGTGGGCGAGCGCGACTGGTGCTCCGGCTTCTTCCCCGGCGAGCTGTGGCTGATGTATCAATACAGCCACGACCGTTTCTGGCGGCAGCAGGCCGTGAGCAACACCTGGCTCATCGAGAATGTGAAGAATCATCGAGGCACCCACGATCTAGGCTTTATGATGGGCTGTTCGTTCGGCAATGCTTGGCGACTCACGGGCGAGGAGTCCTATCGCGATGTTCTTCTGCGCTCGGCAGAGAGTCTTGCCACACGCTTCGACGACAAGGTGGGCTGCATCCGCTCATGGAGCTGGGGCACTCCCGACCGCTGGCAGTATGCTGTCATCATCGACAATATGATGAACCTGGAACTGCTCTTCGAGGCCTCGTTGCTAACAGGCGACAAGAAGTATTACGAGATGGCTGTCTCTCATGCCACTACGACGATGAAGAACCATTTCCGTGACGACTACTCTTCCTATCATGTCGTCGACTACGACCCCGCTACGGGTAACGTCATCAAGCGCATCACCCATCAGGGACTCTTCAACGAGAGCGTATGGAGCCGCGGACAGGCTTGGGGACTCTACGGTTTCACCATGTGCTACCGCTACACCCGCGACGAGGCTTTCCTCCACCAGGCTCGCAACATCGCCCGTTTCTTCTTCTCGCAGCCCGACATGCCTGCCGACATGATTCCTTATTGGGATATGCGCGACCCTGCCATCAAGACCGGCAAGGGACCTGCTGCCGACGGCGGTGTGCCGCGCGATGCCTCCGCAGCAGCCATCTTCGCATCAGGCCTTTACGAGCTGGCTGGCTATGTGCAGGCCGACGAGGCAAGGCGCTATATCGAGATAGCCGACAAGATTCTGAGCAGCCTGCAGGAGAATTATCAGCCCGAGCCGCAGACGGCACAGGGATTCCTGCTGCTCCATTCCACGGGTAACTATCCCGGACACGACGAGATAGACGTCCCCATCAACTATGCCGACTATTATTATCTGGAGGCACAGTTGCGCAAGAGAGCCTTGAAGGCTGAAAGATAATAGACATTAACGGGAGAAGGGTTTCCCATATCAGACGAAGCGAAACGACCAAAACAATGAATACATTTCGGTTAGTTAGATTTTTGATTTTTAGGTTAATTATAGGTAGGTCGTTTTTTCTCTCTGGCACCCTTCTTCCCGTTTTTTTTAGGGCTCTGTAGTTTGGTAGTGATAGAGAGTTTTTTTGACTTAGAGACACAGAGATATCATAAAGACATATATTCAGGCAAAGGTTAATTATTGCCGTTTTGCATCGGGTAATATGCCAGCGGCGTGAGCGACGAGATCATCCGGGCGATGGAGGACCTTATAGAAGAAGTGTGAGTAATCAAGACCGAAGCATTTCAGTTATTTCAATTTCAGTTAGTTTTTTGAGGTATAGTTTTTCTTCAATTTCCCTTTATTATACTATATAACTAATTAATAATCAATAAGTTATATAAATAAGAAAGAATATGGCAACCCTTCGAAAACTAACTGAAATAACTGAAATTGAAATAGTGGGCCCATTGGTTTCTTTTCTAAAAGGCTGATTTACAATAAGATTCGATATTGCAAATCCCTTTCTACCTAAGATGCAAAACCTCAGAAAAGGCACAAAATGCAGCAAAATCCCGCTCTCTTAGGCATCAAAAACGTGTAAAAGCCCTTCGTTTTGATGTTTTTCCCTCTATTTGGCGCACATTTGAGCTGCACAAAAAATCTTTATCATGGCCTCGTTTGGGAGAAATTGTGCGGCAAAATGCATATCTTGTGGCCGAAAGTGGGGGTAATAAGTGCCAATTGTCCTATTCTGTAGAGGCAATTTGACCCGATTCCTGTCCTCGAATGTGACCAATCCGGCATTTCTTCAAAGCACTATGGCGTGTGAAATGTATGGCAACCCAGCTCATTCTTATAACATGACGGAAGGTCTCTCCAGCCTGACCGGAATGCTCTCTGCGAAGGCAAAAGTCCCCTCCAACTCCCCCAAGGGGGAGAGTAAGGAGGCTTAAGGTTCAAAGTTCAAGGTTCATGGTTCTAAGAGTTAAAGGTATATGTCTTTAACGTGAGTTCGACGAATTTGCGTTAACTTGAAACCGGCAGCTCTGCTGCCCTCATTCGTCACTAAACCTTGCTATCGCCTGACGGATAATGGCTTATGTTTGGTGACACTTGTCTTTCTGCCGTCACGATGCCTTCACCCGCATTTTGTAATCGATGCCTGATTACTCTCTAACTAGTTAATCAATTAAGGTCTAATCAGGCATTAATTAGAACGTAACTAGGCATCAATTAGAGCATAAGTAGGCATTAATTCGAGCATAATCAGGCATTAATTGC
>JAEEXN010000064.1 GCA_016291595.1 Prevotella sp. | reverse complement strand
CTGCCAAGGTGGCACGTGTTGCACTTGAGAACGCTGCATCTATCGCAGGTATGTTCCTCACCACGGAGTGCCTCATTGTCGACAAACCTGAGGAGAAGCCTCAGATGCCGATGGGTGCACCAGGTATGGGCGGCATGATGTAATTGCTATCTGAAAAACAGGTAAGTGTTGGTAATATTATTTTACTCGCATTTTCACATTTCAGATATTTCGGATATTTCAGAACGAGGATAAGTCACGGGATTTATCCTCGTTTTTATTTTTTTTTAACGTCATAATGATTAATTCTTGGCAAAATATTTTGATAATTTCAATAAAGTGCCTAACTTTGCAGCGCAATAAAGAAAGTATCGGAGTGATTCCGACAAATGATATTTTTTTGATTTGTTTTAGTAGATTAGTTTTTAAGTAGTTTGTTTTTTGAAAATCGGTTGTCGGGATGACATCCGATTTTTTTGTTTATTTCTGTATTTATTTCAGTGTTATTCCCAATATGTTTTATGAGTCTAAGCTACTGCACGAAAGTAGTCCGTTTTTTTATTCGTGCGCATAACTAGATTCTACTACATTGCATCCAACAGATAGAATCGTAAGGAAACCCTTTGTCGTTTTATGATTTTTTCTTATCTTTGCATCCATGATGAGAATTGTTGCTGTGGTATTTGCCTTGATGCTTGCCGTTTCGTCTATGGCACAGACGAAGCGTGAGATGCTGCGGCATCGTATGGACAGCATAATGACTGCAAGGCGTAGCAAGGTGACGTTCGACACGGCTTTCATCGGCCGCCCTCAAGGGAAGCTGACGTTGAAGTTGCGTGGCAACGTTTCCGGCAATACCATTAAGACAGAAGGCAAGATCTTGGGTGTGAGCAGCAGTTCGGAACTCTCTACCGACAATAAGGCGACACTTAGTGTGGGCGCCATTTATCGTGGCATAGCAGCAGGCATTGCCCTGAACCCTGCCAAGCTGAGCGGCCGCAATAAAGACTACGAACTGAATTTGAACATCTATACGAACAGAATGAGTCTGGATGTGAGCTACCAGATGTCGAAGACCCTTAGCGGTGATTTCAAAAGTGAAGACAGAGTTGTGCACCTTGAGCGCGGCATGGTAGACATGAAAGTGCTCAATCTGGCGGGTTACTATACTTTCAACCACAGGCGCTTCTCTTATCCTGCAGCCTTCACACAGTCGTACATCCAGAAGCGTTCTGCAGGCTCGTGGCTGGCAGGCTTCAGTTTTCAAGGAGGAAGAATGGAGAATCCCCGTTACGAGGACCTTGGTATTCCGCAGCTTCGAACGTATGTGGGCAACTTTGCCATCGGAGGCGGATATGGCTATAATTTTGTTGGTGGCAAGCGTTGGCTTCTCCATCTCTCAGCCATGCCAACACTCATTGTTGTGAATCGCAACAACATTACTGTCGATGGAGAGCGCCGTAAAGTAGGTTACCACTTCCCTGAGATGATCTTCAACGAGCATATGGCAATCGTCTATAACATCAGTCCGCGGTATTTCCTTGCCACCACCGTTGTATTCAGCATCTCCACTTATCGTTCCAGCGCAGTACAGATTATACAGAACAAGTGGCGTTCGCGTGCTTGTCTCGGTATAAGGTTCTGAGGATTCCCCGAAGTTTTGTTTACGGTAAAGAGTTGATGGCCTCTTGCAGTCTTTCGAAAAAGAGGCCGACGTGGTAACCGTCTATGAATCGGTGGTTGGATGTGAAAGTGATATTTAGTGACCAACGGCCGTCATGCTCCACATATTTTCCCCAATGGATGCGAGGTATGGCATCATCAGGATTCTCAAGTCCGGGATTGGTAAGGCAAGTGGCATCGAGGTTAGGCGTACAAGAAAAGTAAGCCACGTTGGGAATGTTACCTAAACCGCCAAAGAGCGTCGTCTGCCTCTCTATAGCCATAGAGGTGGCTTCCACATATTCCCGTAGTGTCCCCTCAAAAGGCGCTGTGTGGTACCGGAACAGTTGCTCGTCAGATTTTTTATGCGTGAAGTTCGTTTGTATGATGTCGTAGCATACTACTTTTCCGTCTTTTATTCTCCATCTGAAATTCTCAATGCTGTTCAGTACTTTTGTGGAAAGATAGATGAGTGAAAGATAGAAAGAAAGATGCTCTTTTCTCTTATATTCCAGCAGTCTTGTCACGTCGATATTTGCTGCCACGGCATAGTGAGGCATTTTCATGCGCGAGAAATGCTCATATAATTCCCGCCGCTCCCAATGGTTCACATCTATAGTTTTATACATTATCGATTCGGTTTATGATACACTATTCCATTTCATAATTTCTTCATATGACGGTCTTCGCTAATCGTCTATCTTCTCTATGTAAAAGCTAAAAGGCCGGAAACCATCATTGCAGCTTATCATCGCACTCATGGGATTCTTCATCCATCCATCATAAAAGTTTCCCTCGCCTCTTGCCAGTGACTCCACAAACTCTTTCATGGAGTACCAAGCTGACGGGCACATTCCCTCAGGACATTTGCCGTCGATGGAGATCCACTGTTGGCCTTCCACAACATCACAAGTATGCTCAATGGGATTCTCGTATTTTTCCATTAAGTCAGCGTAGACCGTCTGGCGTACTGCTGTTATTCTGACTTTATTACTCATAAGTTTGACTATCGTATTTTCTTTTTATTCTTGCCAAATAATCATAATGCTCTCCCTCTGCAACTATTTCTGCCGTATAACCGAATTCCTCGGCTTTGGCCTTCAGGGTGTCAGCATCGATGTAAAGCCAGGGAAAAGACTCTCCGACAGTGTCACGATACTGCATCTGATAGTTTAGCTCGCCATAATAGTGTCCAGTTTCTGGGTAATCAATGTTCCCTTCCTCATCCTCAAACACATAGCTTATGTCTGAGGAATCACAGAGCAGCTGTCCACCCGGAGCCAGTATCTTGTCAAGCAAGTGAAAGAAGCGGGGCATACGTTTCAGTGTGCCGACGATTCCAATGCCGTTCATCAGCATCAGAATGGTGTCGTATTGCTCTTCCACAGTAAAGAAGTCCTGTTCGAGTACATTCTTGATGCCACGTTTCTTCATCGTCTCGACAGAAAGAGGAGACACGTCGATGGCGGTTACGTCGAGGCCTCTCTCCTGAAGTACAAGCGAATGGCAGCCGGAGCCTGCTCCAACGTCGAGCACTTTTCCGTCGGCCAAGTCCAATGCCTTACGTTCAATTACCGGCATGTCGCTATATTCACGGAATAGCACCTCTATGGGTATCTCATCCTCGTCGAACAATGGTGAGAAAACCCTGAGTCTCATGTCTGAGTACTCAACACGGGCTCCCGGCTCTTTTGCCGCTTTGGCTTTCCAATAGTCAGCAATAGCCCTGCCCATCGGATCTTTTTCTCTGTTCATTACTATTTGTTTTTCATGTGCAAAAATAACGATTTTGGCTGAGAATGGAGGAAATATCTTCATTTTTGTGCGTGGTTTTGAGATTTATTATGAAGTGTTGTGGTGAGATCCTCCACGAAGCAATCAACAAAATGCATTCTTTTCTTTGTTTTCACTGTTCCAAAATTTGGCTTTTCGTCAGTTTCTTCGTATCTTTGCCAGCATGGAAGCAAAAATTAATTGGAAACTCGTAATCTCGTTCATCATTATCATTGGCGGACTTATCTATATCACGGAGTCGTACCTGATGACCATTGGCATCATGCTGTTGTTGTTTGTTGCCTACGATTTCGTCCTGAAGAAAGCCAAGGATGAAGAGGAAAAGGAGAAGAAGGAGAATCAGTCATGAAACAGCTGACCGACTTATACACGCAGTGGAAGGGTGAGGCTCCAGTCAAGGTTGAGCAGTTGCCCGGTGCCGGCAGCAACCGACAGTATTTCCGCATGACGGGTGCCGACGGTGAGCATGTCATAGGAGTTGTAGGAACCAGCCGTGACGAGGACCATGCTTTCATTTATCTCACGCGCCATTTCACGAAGCGCCGGCTGCCCGTTCCCCGTATTCTTGCGGTCAGCGACGATGAGCTGCGATATATTCAGACCGACTTGGGAGCCGTTTCCCTTTACGATGCCGTCAAGGGTGGTCGTGATGCCGGAGGCCGCTATAATGTCAAGGAGCAAGAGTTGTTGCGCCGTACCATTCGTGAACTTCCCAATATCCAGATGCGTGGAGCCCGTGAGTTGGACTGGCAGAACTGTTACCCCCAGCCGGAGTTCGACGAGAATAGCGTGCTTTTCGACCTCAACTATTTCAAGTACTGCTTCCTCAAGGCCACTGAGCTCGACTTTCATGAATTGAAGCTTGAGGCTAATTTCCGCCTGTTTGCCAAGGATTTGACTTCTGAGAAATGCGACAGTTTTCTCTATCGTGACTTCCAGGCGCGCAACGTCATGTTATGCGACGGTCAACCATTCTTCATCGACTACCAAGGCGGCCGCAAGGGGCCGTATTATTACGATCTTGCCTCTTTCCTCTGGCAGGCATCTGCTAAATACTCCAACAAACTGCGCCGTGAGCTTATTTATGAGTATTACAATGCGCTGAAGGACTACACGGAGGTTCCCTCCAAACGGCATTTCGTAGGACGGTTGAGTCTCTTCGTCCTGTTCCGCACCCTGCAGGTGCTTGGCGCATACGGCTTCCGCGGCTATTTTGAGCGCAAGAGGCATTTCATCGACTCCATCCCACCTGCCATTCAAAATCTGCGCGAGCTGATTGGAACTGGCGATGGGCAGCCTTCGCCGCTTACGTCGAACCTCATTAACCAGTATCCGTATCTGATTGACGTGTTGCGCCGTCTGTGTGAGCTGCCGCAGTTTGCGCCCGTTGAGCAACCGATACAGAGCCGTGCTGACGGTTTCCGGATTACCGACAACAATCCTTATCCGGCTCACCCGCAAGACGGTCCAGCCACCTTCTCCAAGTACGACAACCGCGGACCATTGGTGGTGCGTGTGTTCAGTTTCTCCTACCGCAGGGGCATACCCGAGGACGAGTCGGGCAATGGTGGCGGCTATGTCTTCGACTGCCGCTCAACCCACAACCCCGGGCGTTATGAGCCTTACAAGCAGCTTACGGGACTTGACGAACCCGTCATCCGTTTCCTTGAGGATGATGGCGAGATTCTCACGTTCCTCGAGAGCGTCTACCGGTTGGCCGACGCTCATGTGCGTCGTTACATTCAGCGCGGCTTCACGTCGCTTATGTTCTCTTTCGGCTGTACAGGCGGTCAGCACCGTAGTGTCTACAGCGCTCAGCATTTGGCCGAACACATCCACGCTAAGTTTGGAATAGAGGTTCGTGTCGTTCATCGTGAACAGAATATCCACCAAGTATTACCCGCAAAATGATGAAGAAGTTTTTAATCATCCTCGTCGCCTCTCTCTGTCTAGCACAAGTCGCTCTTGCCCAGGAGGCGCCTAAGCGTAAACGAGTGGCCGTCGTGCTCAGCGGTGGCGGTGCCAAAGGCATGGCCCACATAGGTGCGCTGAAAGTTATCGAGCGTGCTGGCATTCCCATCGACATCATCACCGGTACCAGCATGGGCAGTATCATCGGCGGCCTCTATGCTTGTGGCAATCGCTCTGCCAAACTCGATTCCATGGTCAGGGTACAGGACTGGGCCTATGTGCTCTCCGATAAGGACGACCTCAGCCACCAAAGCCTGCAGGAGCGAGAGAGGCAGAACACCTATATTATTACCACGAGTCTGAATCTGGGAAAGAAAACAGCCGATGGCGGAGGCTTCGTCATCGGTAAGAACATCAATACGCTCTTCAATGCGCTCACGGCACCCTACAACGACTCCATCGACTTCAACACCCTTCCCATCCCGTTTGCCTGTGTGGCCACCAATATCGTTGACAACACCGAGTACGACTTCCATAGCGGTGTGCTCAGCGTAGCTATGCGTGCCAGTATGTCCATCCCGGGGGCATTCTCGCCTATCAGGATGGGCGACATGGTGCTCGTCGACGGTGGCCTCCGCAACAATTTCCCTGCCGACATTGCCCGTGAGATGGGCGCTGACTATATCATCGGTGTCACCGTGCAGGGCAAGGAGAAGACGGCCGACGAAATTGGTTCCACAGGCGCTGTCATCTCGCAGATTATCGACGTAAACTGTAAGAACAAATATGAGGATAACCTCGCCATCACCGACATTCCCATCCGCGTCAACACTACTGGCTATGGCTCTGCTTCCTTTACCCATGCAGCCATTGACACCCTCATCCGCCGCGGCGAGGAAGAGGCCATGCGCCATTGGGACGAATTGCTGGCCCTGAAAGCCAAATTGGGCATCAGCGACCCGAAAAAACGCATTCTTATCAAGCATAATCCGCTTGTGCCTCCAACGAAGTTTAAGATAGGTGCTTTGAATTTCGTAAACATGTCGAAGGGTGACGAACTCTTCATCCGTAACAAGTTTAATCTCGAGGAGGGCGACAGCATCGACACCAACCGTGCTGAGCTCATTACCACCTCCATGCGCCTCGACCTCTTCTACAAGAGCGCCGACTATCGTGTTGAGGGTCATGCTGTCAATTTCGAAGACGGCACTACCGGAGCAAAGATTATCTTTACCGCTGGTCCGAAGAAAACCAATGCAGTCAGCGTCGGCATCCGTTTCGACAATGAGGAGAAGGTTGCTCTGCAGGCCAATGCCGCTATCCCGTTGCGCACACAGATGCCTATGGAACTCGACTTCACCGTGCGCCTCGGCAAGCGCACGATGGGAAAGGTCGACTGGGGCTTCCACCCCATGAGCTTCATCCGGCCCACCGTCTCCTATTCTTTTACTCACAACGACATTGATATCTATGAGTACGGTAAGAAAAGTTATAACATCACCTACAACCAGCACAGACTCCACGTGGCGCCGCTGAACTTCAACGTGCGTAACTTCAATATCAGCATCGGAGCCGAATGGGACTACTACGATTTCCGCAACCTGCTTGTTGACCGGTTGCCTGAGCACCAGCGTAATTTCCCGGACAACCGCCACTTCTTCAGCTATATCGGGCATGTGGACTACAATAGCGAGAACGAGTGGTACTTCCCCACGCGCGGTGCTAAGTTCAAGGCGCGTTTCGCCTATGTCACCGACAATTTTGTGGAGTTGAAAGATGCCGTTGGCTTGCGCGAGTATGCAGCCATGTGGCGCATGTCGTTCCCCCTGAGCCGCTACCTTACCATTCAGCCCATGCTTTACGGCCGTCTCCTGTTCGGTGAGAATCCGCCGTTCATCATCAGCAATTATGTTGGAGGACAATGGTTTGGACATTACATGGAGCAGCAGACTCCTTTTGCCGGCATTACAAACGTCGAACAGGCGTGGGACAAACTGCTGGCCGCACAGCTGCAGGCACAAGTCAACCTCACACAAAACAACATTGTTCTCCTGCGGCTGGCAGCTGGACAGAACGCTGATGAGATGAAAGAGCTGCTTGACCAAAGCACCATGATCGGAACATCGCTTGGCTATTACTACAACACCATGTTCGGACCGCTCGGAGCCACCGTCGGATACTGTAGCATCACGAAGAAACTCTCTTTCTTCATTAACCTCGGCTTTGTGTTCTAGCTTTATCACGGAAGAATTCATAACGTAGGATTTCTTGAAACAACCAATACGTTCGTAGAGCATTACTCTGTAATCGTAGAGTAATGCTCTGTGTTTCTAGAGTAATGCTCTGTGTCTCCAGAGTGATGCTCTGTGTTTCCAGAGTAATGCTTTGTGTTTCCAGAGTTGTACTATTTCTTCCCCTGCACTCCATTGGGAAATATGAGAAACAATTTTGTAATTCAGGAAGAAATGCTTATCTTTGCGGTTGATATGTACCGGAGTCTGTTTCGATGTGGAATAGTTTTCCGAATTGTATAATGTAATGGTGTTTGCGATGAAGAATTCATGGAAGAGGTTTGCGCTGGTGTTGTTGTTGATGTTGTCTGTCAGTTTCAGCTATGCGCAGGAGATACGCGACGGCAGGTCGATGTTTGCCGGCAAGGTAGAGCGTGACGGTACTGTGCGCGACCGCTCCGGCATGATGGTCGGACGGTTCAAGGCCGATGGGACGATTATAGACAGGAAGTCTATGACCGTAGGGAAGATTCAGAGCGATGGAACCATCAGGGACCGCAGTTCCATGATGATAGGGAAAGTAGAGGACGACGGTACTGTGCGCGACCGCTCTAACATGATGATCGGAAAGGTGAGAAATGACGGAACGGTGGTCGATAAACGCGGCATGACAATCGGTCAGGCGAGGGATATGGATGTGCGCTATGCGGCAGTAGTGTTCTTCTTCAACTTCTTTGGCGACTGACGACAGGGTCGGTAGTTGTTCCGGCGCATTGGAAAGAAAACAGACTACGGATAAACGAATATGATGTGGTGATGAGATATTGCAGGAATTGTGGAACAAAGCTTCGTGCGGGGACAAAATACTGTCCTGAGTGTGGAGAGGCTGTTTCTGACGTGAGCGGAGAACGGCTTTCCGATGCTGTGCGCAAGGGAACGACGAACGCCGACTTCAATAAGCAGATGTCGGACTTGTTTGTTGGCGAGGTAGTAATCTTGTCAATAGCCATCGGTGTGTTCATGCAGTCGTGGTGGTGGGGAGGTGGTGTCTTTTTAGGACTATTTATCCTGACAGAGATACCAGCCGTAAACAAGTTGATTTGTGTGATTTTCGGACTTGCCTGGGGCGTTGTGGGCTATTGGCTCGGCAGCGTGGTGATAGGCGACAACTCGGCAGGATGGGTGATGGGAGTCATCGCGGCCTTGGCGGGCATAGGAGCGAACATGGCGGGCAGTCAGTATCTGAACGATTTAGGTGATTAGTATGAGAGGAGTTTTGTTGGCGATAGCCATCGGATGGATGTTCTCGGTGCCTGGCATTGCCCAGAAGAAGGTGAGCGATATGGCTGCTACGGGCTCGTTCCACAGCGAGCAGCGTGATGGCGCGAGAGTGATGCTTTACCATCCCGAGGGAAAGGCACTCGTTTGCGAGAATGGTGAAAACCGCTATACACGAGCTCTCTATGGAGGCCATACGGAATGGCGGCTAGAGACAAGCGACCGTCCGTTGTTTGCCGTATATAAGAAAGGAAACTGTCGTAATGTGCGCTTCTATGCGCGTTACAAAGAAAAAACTCTGCGACTTGACTCAACCGACTATTGTCGTGCTGCCTTGACGGGTGGCACGCGCTCGTATGATGTGAAAGACAAGCGTTGGGGAAAGGGAACGCTTCATATCCGTGTGGAGGCCATGACCGGACAAGAGGGAGCACTTTTCAGTTTCGGTGCCGACGATTTCGATGAGCCGATAACCGTAAAAGCCGTTGTGAGTACGGTGTTGCGTCCCAAGATGCAGCGCAATGGCGACATGGGCGTTGATGCGCCCGACACCTTTGAGCCGGCACCGGGAGGCGACTGTGCCTGGGCGGAGCTGGAATTGGGAACAAATGCAGGAACAGCGAGCGATAGACTGACAGAAAGAAAGGAACGCACGCTGTTGTTGTGGGGCGTGGACAGTCTGACGACCGATACTTCCCTCGACATAAAAGAACTGACAGCCCAGAATGACAGTCTGCCCGTCTTCCTGTTGCAGACTCCCGATCCGTACATCAATACACTCGACGGTCTGCTGACGGCTGCTGCAGATGGCGTTTGGGATGGTGAGACGTTTCTGCACGGAGCGATTGGATGGCGCATACCTCTCGCCGGATGGCGGGCTGCCTATGCGGGGGATGTGTTGGGATGGCATGAACGGGCACGACGTCATTTCGACGCCTATGCCGAGAGTCAGGTGACGGCTGTTCCTCCCAAGATGAACCATCCGACACAAGACGCGAGCATGAACATGGCACGGGCAGAGAAGAAATGGGGCACACAGATGTACTCCGACGGTTATATCTGCCGTAATCCGCATCGCAACGACCAGATGCACCATTACGACATGAACCTGAACTATGTGGACGAGCTGCTCTGGCATTTCGAGTATGATGCCGATACCGCATATATGCGTAAGATGTGGCCGCTGCTGCAACGGCATCTGGCCTGGGAGAAACGGAATTACGACCCCGATGGTGACCATCTGTACGACGCCTATTGCTGTATTTGGGCGAGTGATGCCTTGTATTACGGAGGCGGTGCCGTAACTCACTCGTCAGCCTATAACTATCGTGGCAACAAACTGGCGGCGCGCATAGCTGAGATGATTGGCGAGGATGGCGAACCCTACCGGAAGGAAGCGGATGCAATACTGACGGCGATGAATGAGCGGCTATGGCTGGACAAACAGAAGGTGTGGGCGGAATATCAAGACGGAATGGGAAAGAGGCGGCTGCATGAGAATCCTGCCGTTTGGTCGATATACACACCTATTGACTGTGGCGCATGCTCCCCCAGACAGGCCTACTGGGCAACGCGTTACATAGACAGGCATATTCCTCATATCCCAGTGGGGAATACAGGTTTTAAAACAATATCAACAAGCAACTGGATGCCCTATTCGTGGAGCATCAACAATGTGGCCATCGCTGAGGTGTGGCATACTGCTCTTGCCTACTTTGAGGCAGGACGTGCCCGTGAAGGCTTTGAACTGATGAAGGCCAATATGATTGATAACATGTACGCCGGACGCTCGCCGGGAAATTTCGGACAGTTGAGCAACGAGGATGCGGCCCGTGGGGAGTGCTACCGTGACTTTGGCGACTGTGTGGGTATTGCCTCCAGAGCTATCGTGCAGGGGCTTTTCGGTGTGGTTCCTCACGCTCTTGATGGTCTTTGCGTCATCCGGCCAGGGTTCCCAGCGGAGTGGGATAGTGCCTCGCTGAAGACGCGATACATTGATTATAAGTATGAGCGCAAGAATGGCAGGGTGAGAGTTGAGATAGCCCAGCACTTCGCGCAGCCTCTCAGAATCATAGTGCGCCAGAACCTGCCCGGAGGAGAGGTTCGGGATATAGAGGGGACCGACGAACAGCGTCAGGTAATTGAGTATGACGCCGAGGATGCATATGCTGGGATAGATGGCGAAAACGGTAAGTTGTTTGTCGATGAGGGAAATAAGGCAACGCTTGCCGGGAGTTTTGGATTGAATGAACCTTTGCTCAATAGGAAGACAAAGAAACTGGACTTGTCTGCTTGTTTCAACTCGAACGTTGATGATATTTTCAAGAACAAGTATCTGTCGCCACGCCCATCGTCTACAACCTTGCAGATACCTGTACAGGGAGTGGGAGAGTGGTGCCATCCGCTATATACGCCTGAGATTAACGACTCGGTGTTCCGCTCGTTGCTGGTTGACGATGAATTTGTGGTTGCGGGCATCCCGTTCCGCTCACCAGCTAAGTGCAGGAACATTGTCTACACCTCGTTGTGGGACAATTATCCCGATGCAGTTGTCATACCTCTAAAGGGAAATGCAGAGAGCGCTTGTCTGCTGATGGCCGGTTCGACGAACCACATGCAGAGCCGTATTGACAATGGCTTGGTGGTGGTTGAGTATCAAGATGGTACAACAGACACGCTCCGACTGCGCAACCCTGACAATTGGTGTCCCATTGAGCAAGATTATTATGTGGATGGGCGGCAGTTCTGTACCATTCAGCCACGGCCCTATCGTGTTTGTCTTGGCACGGGAACATTCAGCCGTGACTTAGGAAAAGCATTGGGAATTGAAGGTGTCTACGGTCGTGAGATTCCAGGCGGTGCGGCACAGATGTTGTGCATGCCGCTCAATAAGAATAAGAAACTCAAGTCGCTGACAGTCAATGTGCTTTCCAACGATGTGGTCATTGGGCTGATGGGAGTTACCTTACAGTTGCCCGCTTCACCCCGGGTGAAGAGATAGTAGCTGTATGAGCAAACAAGGGTGTGCATAGGACAGAGATAATTTGCATATCTCAAATTTATTTGTTACTTTTGCAGGCATGAAACAAGCCATGATATTTGCTGCAGGGCTCGGTACCCGACTGAAACCGCTGACCGACACTATGCCCAAGGCCTTGGTGCCTGTGGCAGGGCAGCCTTTGTTGTGGCATGTTGTGATGAAACTCAAGGAGGCGGGCTTTGAGCGTATTGTGGTGAATGTGCATCATCTTGCACAGCAGATTGTCGATTACCTGCAGCAGAACAATTATTTCGGAATGGACATTCGCATCAGCGACGAGACGGAAAAATTGCTGGAGACGGGTGGAGGTATTAAAAAAGCTTTACCGTTGTTCGATGCAGATAGTCCCGTGTTGATTCACAATGTTGACATTCTCAGCAATGTAAACCTCAGCGCATTCTACGATTACGCCCTACAGTCCAATGTAGATGCCCTGCTTCTGGTCAGCCAGCGCAAGACCAAGCGCTATTTGCTTTTCGATGATGAGTATATTCTTGACGGCTGGACAAATATTGAGACGGGCGAGGTTCGTAGTCCTTATCCTGGGTTAGAGCCTGCTGATCTCAAGCAATTGGCATTCTCTGGAATCCATGTGATTTCTCCAAGTGTTTTTCCTCTTTTCAAAGAGATGCCGGACCGCTTCGGGATTATTGATTTCTATCTGAAGTATTGCCATCAACATGCTTTCTTAGGCTATGAGTACAAGAAACTGCAGCTGATGGACGTTGGCAAACTTGAGACTATTGATTTAGCGGAGCAATTTATTAATACATTATAAATATATGCAACAGAAGATTATTATTCTCGATTTCGGTTCACAGACAACTCAGTTGATTGGCCGTCGTGTGCGTGAATTAGATACTTTCTGTGAGATTCTGCCATACAATAAGTTTCCGAAGGATGATCCAAGTGTGATTGGCGTTATCCTCAGTGGCTCGCCTTTCAGCGTGCATGACCCTGAGGCTTTCAAGGTAGACCTTACACAGTTTGTGGGACGCCTGCCCGTGCTGGGTATCTGCTATGGAGCGCAGTATATTTCAAATACACTCGGAGGAAAGGTTGAAAAGGCTGACTCCAGGGAATACGGACGTGCCCATTTGGAAACTGTGGATACTTCGAATCCTCTGTTCCAGAACTTTGAGCAGCATTCACAGGTGTGGATGAGCCACGGCGACACGATTACGGCTATTCCCGAAGGCTTTAAGTGCATCGCCTCTACTTCAGACGTGAAGTTTGCCGCCTATGCAAATACTCCCGCTTCGGGTGAATGTGGCATTTGGGCTGTGCAATTCCATCCTGAGGTGTTCCATACGGTACAGGGAACACAATTGCTCAAAAACTTTGTCGTGGATATATGCGGCTCCAAGCAAGACTGGAGCGCTGCCTCGTTTGTAGATACAACCGTGGCAGAGCTGAAGCAGCAGTTGGGCGACGACCGTGTCATTCTGGGCTTGTCGGGAGGTGTCGACAGTAGCGTGGCAGCTGTGTTGCTGAATAAGGCCATCGGTCAGCGCCTTACCTGTATCTTCGTTGATCACGGCATGTTGCGCAAGAACGAGTTTACCCAAGTGATGGAAGATTATAAGGTGCTGGGACTCAATGTGATTGGTGTGGATGCATCGAGTAAGTTCTTCGCTGATTTGGCAGGAGTCACCGACCCTGAGCAGAAGCGTAAGATTATTGGCCGTGACTTCATTGAGGTGTTCAATGCTGAGGCTAAGAAGATTACAGATGCCAAGTGGCTGGCACAAGGAACTATTTATCCTGACCGTATAGAGTCGTTGAATATCACCGGAAAGGTAATCAAGAGTCACCACAATGTTGGAGGACTGCCAAAGGATATGCACCTGCAGTTGTGCGAGCCTCTGAAATGGTTGTTCAAGGACGAGGTGCGTCGTGTAGGCCGTCAGTTGGGAATGCCCGAGCATCTTATTACCCGCCATCCGTTCCCGGGTCCCGGCTTGGCAGTCCGTATTTTGGGAGATATCACCCCCGAGAAAGTGAGAATACTGCAAGATGCTGATGATATTTATATTCGAGGCTTGCGAGATTATAAAGTGAAACTCAGCGGAGAGGAAGCGCGTAAGGTGTTGGCGGCTGGTGTCCCTGCAACGATGACAGATGGAGAGATAGAGGTCTCTCTTTACGACCAGATTTGGCAGGCAGGCGTAGTCCTGCTGAGTGCCGTCCGTTCGGTAGGCGTGATGGGCGACGAGCGCACTTATGAGCATCCTGTAGCCCTGCGTGCCGTTACCTCCACCGATGCCATGACTGCTGATTGGGCCCATCTGCCCTACGACTTCATGGCCCGTGTGTCGAACGAAATAATAAACAAGGTCCGTGGCGTCAACCGCGTCTGCTATGACATCTCTTCAAAGCCGCCCTCGACGATTGAGTGGGAGTAGGAGACCCACCCCCGTCCGCCATTCCCGAGCAAGCTCGCCTACCCATAGCCTTTCCCTATATGGAGGGGAGTAGATACTGTTGAAGCCTCCCCTCGGGGAGATTGGAGGGAGTTGCTTTTTCGATTATTCATAAAACTATAATACAACTATTATGACAACAGGTAATGTACGTCCGGCCTCGATGGAGCGCATCACCACTCCAGAACTGGCCAAGAAATTTATTGACGAACAGATCAGCGAGCTTCGCTCTCAGATTGGTGACAAGAAGGTGCTCCTTGCTCTTTCTGGCGGTGTAGATTCATCCGTGGTGGCAGCTCTCCTTATCAAGGCCGTAGGCAAGCAGTTGGTGTCTGTTCATGTGAATCACGGTCTGCTCCGCAAAGGCGAGCCCGAACAGGTGGTGCGCGTGTTCCGCGATGAGTTGGATGCCAATTTGGTGTATGTTGATGCTACCGATCGCTTCCTCGACAAGCTGGCAGGCATCTCCGATCCCGAGCAGAAGCGTAAGATTATTGGCGCCGAGTTCATCCGCGTGTTTGAGGAAGAGGCCCGCAAGCAGGAAGGCATCAGTTTCCTGGCTCAGGGTACCATCTATCCTGACATCGTGGAGTCGGGCCCAGTCAAGTCTCACCACAATGTGGGCGGACTGCCTGAAGACCTGCAGTTCGAACTCGTAGAGCCTATCAAACTGCTCTTCAAGGATGAAGTCCGTGTGGTTGGTAAGGAACTCGGACTGCCCGATAACATGGTGTTCCGTCAGCCCTTCCCCGGTCCTGGTCTGGGTGTCCGTTGCACGGGTGCCATCACCCGCGACCGTCTTGAAGCCCTGCGTGAATCCGACGCCATCCTGCGCGAAGAGTTTGCCAAGAACGGCCTTGAAGGCAAGGTGTGGCAGTATTTCACCATCGTGCCCGATTACAAGTCGACCGGTGTCAAGGACAATAAGCGCAGTTGGGACTGGCCCGTCATCATCCGTGCCGTGAATACGCGCGATGCCATGACCGCCACCATCGAGGAGATTCCCTATCCCGTACTGCACCACATCACCCAGCGCATCATCACAGAGGTTCCCGGCGTGAACCGCGTGCTCTACGATCTCACTCCGAAACCAACCGGAACCATCGAGTGGGAATAGCATGAAAGTACTATAATAATAAAGTATTTTGAAATGGAAGAAATGGTTGTGCCGTTTCTTCCATTTTTCATATATGTTCCACTCTTCGCCCTGGAATAAGTGTAATAGTTGTAATTATGGAAAAATAATGAAGAATATTTCGATATGGAGTGGGTGATTTTACGAAAAAGAACGGCCGTTCCAGCGAAATAGAGAGAACTCTGGCAAGTTGGAAGGCTCCTCCAGCGGAATAGAGAGTAACTCTGGCAGGCTGGAAGGCTCCTCCAGCGGAATAGAGGGCTGCTCTGGCAAGCTGGAGAGTGTAATCATGCCACCGGAAATATGCTTTAGTATTGCTAAACGTTTTTTATTATTTATAATTTTGTGGTGTGGGAAAGTATGTTTATCTTTGTCGCATTAATCATAATTATTGTAAATAATGAAGATACTTGGAAATATCATATGGCTTCTATTCGGTGGCTTGGCAACGGCTATCGAGTATTTTGTGTCGAGCCTGGCATTGATGATCACCATTATCGGAATTCCATTTGCCTTGCAAACCATTAAAATTGGCGCATTGTGCTTGTGGCCGTTCGGCTCTAAAGTGGTGAAGAAGGAGAACAGCGTAGGTTGTTTAAGTGCCCTGATGAATTTCATCTGGTTTTTCGTTGGCGGCATTTGGATTGCATTGACACATGTTGGTTTTGGATTGTTGCTCTATATTACTATTATAGGTATTCCGTTTGGCAAGCAACATTTCAAGATGGCTCACATTGCCCTGTTGCCGTTCGGAAGAGAGATTATTGATAATTGATATTCGTTAAATGTTTTTGAAGATGATGAAAAAGGTATATTTGTTGATGCTGGCTGTTTTTTTGACAGGTATGTCGCTTGTCTCTTGCTCTACGAAGCAGCATGCTATTAATCAGTTGGAGAATTTTTCTTATGAGTTGCGCGACCATAGTGCCAACTACGATGTTGACGACTGGAAATACGCTGCTGAGAAGTTTGTGAAGATTCGTAAAAACATCAGTAAGCACGAGTTTGAGTACACATCTGAGGAAAAAGCCAAAATAGGAAAACTCGAAGGACAGTGTGCCGGCTATATGGGCAAGGGCGTCAAAGAGGGTGTCTTTGATAAGGTTAAGGGTATCGGCAACGAGATTAAAGGCATTCTGAAAGGCATCTTGAATGCAATTACTGAATAATTGAAACACTCACAATTGATTTTCAGACAATTGTTTATCCGATGGATACTGTTGCTGCTGCTGTTTCATTCGGCAGTAGTGAGTATCTCTGCGCAGGAAAGTGTGCCCTCTACGCGACCCAAAGTAGGGTTGGTATTAGGCGGAGGTGGTGCCAAAGGTGCTGCAGAGGTGGGTGTGCTGAAGGTAATTGAGGAGGTCGGCATTCCTATTGATTATATTGCAGGGACGAGCATCGGAGCCATCATCGGAGGCCTCTATTCAACGGGTTATCGTTCTGAGCAGTTGGATTCGCTGTTCAGGGCAGGTTTGTGGAAAACCGACAATGTGCTGGAGTTGCTTGATAAACTGACGGGCACTGACGAGTGGGTGGATTTTGACGAGCTACCAATTCCGTTTCGTTGTGTAGCGGCAGATTTTGACACACAGGAGGAAGTAGTGTTGCGCAATGGAAATCTGGCATGGGCGTTACGGGCAAGCATGGCCATTCCGGGGGCGTATAAGCCTGTTTTGATTGACGGCAAGACACTTGTGGACGGAGGAATGTTGAATAATCTGCCGGTAGATGTGGTGAAAGCCATGGGTGCCGATATCGTGATTGCCGTAGACTTGACTCAAAACAAGCATAAGACGCGCGACTTTTCGCTGAAGGAAACAACAGGCATCGGGGGAATCTTCGACTGGCTGGTCTCGCGTCCGGATTGGAAGAAGTACAATGAGAACCGTGCTGCAGCAGACATTTACATTAACCCTCCGCTGAAAGGCTATAATGCCGCCAGCTTTTCGGAAAAGAGCATCGACAATATGATGAGAATAGGAGAGAAAGAGGCTAGGAAGAAGATAGAGGATTTGAAGAGGGTAATGGAAATGGTTTCTCAATCACCGGTTTGATATCCGCCGGTAGTTCTATTAATTCAAATAGAAAGTGTATAGAATAAAAATAAGGTGAAGATGTGACTCTTCACCTTAATTATTATAATCATGATTTAATACTCTTACTTGTTCTTCAGCAGGTCGCGAATCTCAGCAAGCAACTCTTCCTGTGTTGGACCGGCAGGAGCAGCGGGTTCCTCTTTCTTTGGCATCAGCTTGTTCATAGCTTTGATCATGAGGAAAATACAGAATGCAATAATCAGGAAGTCAATGATGTTCTGTATAAATGCTCCATATTTGAGTACGGCTCCAGCAATTGGCTCTCCGCCGTCAACGGCAGGCAACATTACCTTGTAAGATAAACCAGAGAGGTCGATACCGCCTGTCAACATTCCAATGAGAGGCATCAGAACATCGTCTACCAATGAGCTTACAATTTTACCAAACGCACCGCCGATGATTACACCGACAGCCATGTCCATTACGTTGCCTTTCATGGCAAACTCTTTAAATTCTTTAATAAATCCCATAATTGTACGTTTTTAAAAAGTGTTATTTTGTAATGTGTATTTTACAAACTCATTCTCTTTGTTATTAATTTACAGTTTTCACTGTCAAAGATACATCTTTTTATAATTATTAAGACTGATTTCAGATGCAAATATAGAAAATATTTTGTAACTTTGCCGTCGAAACAAGAAAAAAATGCGTCCAACGCGTAATATTTCTATCAAATTGTTCTTTTTTAAGGCAAAAAGTAGATACAAAAGTATATAAGATTGTTTATTTTTTAACTATTAATATAAATTTAAAAGTAAAATGACAAAAGTAGCAATTAACGGTTTTGGCCGTATTGGTCGCCTCGCTTTCCGCCAGATGTTCGAGGCTGAAGGTTATGAAGTAGTCGCTATCAACGACTTGACAAGTCCCAAAATGCTTGCTCACCTGCTGAAGTATGATACAGCTCAGGGTGGTTTCGCCGGCAAGTTCGGTGAGAACAAACACACTGTAGATTGCACTGAGAACTCAATCATCGTTGATGGTCAGGAAATCACTATTTATGCTAAGCCTAATGCTGCTGAGCTGCCTTGGGGCGAGCTTGGTGTTGACGTAGTGCTGGAGTGCACAGGTTTCTATACCTCAAAGGAGAAGGCTTCTGCTCACCTGGCTGCTGGTGCCAAGAAGGTTGTTATCTCTGCTCCCGCAGGCAACGATCTGCCCACCATCGTTTACAACGTAAACCACAAGACTCTGACTCCTGCTGATACCGTTATCTCAGCTGCTTCTTGCACAACCAACTGCTTGGCTCCTATGACCAAGGCTCTGAATGATTTCGCTGCCATCCAGAGCGGTATCATGACAACCGTACACGCTTACACTGGCGACCAGATGATTCTCGATGGTCCTCAGCGCAAGGGTGATGTTCAGCGTGCTCGTGCTGGTGCCCAGAACATCGTTCCTAACTCAACTGGTGCTGCCAAGGCTATCGGTCTGGTTATCCCCGAGCTGAAC
>JAEEXN010000063.1 GCA_016291595.1 Prevotella sp. | reverse complement strand
TGTCAGGAAGCTGATGAACAACGAGGTGTTGCTTGTGGTGTCGCTGGGTCTGTGTTGCGCTATGGCCGTTTTGTCGACAACGGTGGGCTTCAGTAGTGCTTTCGGCGCATTCGTCATGGGCAGCATACTGGCAGAGACCGTCGAGGCCGAGAAGCTTATCAAGCTGGTGGAGCCGGTGAAGAACCTCTTCGGAGCCATCTTCTTCGTGTCGGTGGGCATGCTGGTCGACCCGATGATTCTCATCAAATACGCCTTCCCCATCTTTGTGCTGGTGATGACCATCCTGATTGGCCAGGCAGTCTTCGGCTCGTTGGGCTTCATGCTGGCGGGCGAGTCGTTGCGGTCGGCCATGAGATGCGGTTTCTCCATGGCTCAGATTGGTGAGTTCTCGTTTATCATTGCGTCGCTGGGCCTTTCTTTAGGCGTCATTGGCGACTTCCTCTATCCGGTGGTGGTAGCCGTATCCGTCATCACAACTTTCCTCACACCTTACATGATACGGCTTGCCACACCGGCTTATAACAGACTGGAGAAGCACCTGCCCAACCGGATCATCACCTCGATGAACAAGCTGAGCATGAGCCATCCCAACACCACCGAGAAGAGCAAATGGAAGAGCCTGATTATGCAGATGTCGGTAAACACGCTCATCTACGGCATCCTCTCGGGGTCGATTATCGTGCTGATGTTCACCATCTTCCTGCCGTTCATGCATCGGATCCTACACGGAGAGACGTTCAGCATCTACGTGAATGTGATTACGGCCGTGCTGACGGTGTTGATTATCGCGCCCTTCCTGCGTGCTATGGTGATGAAGAAAAACCATTCGGAAGAGTGGAAAGCACTATGGATAGAGAGCAACGTGAACCACATGCCGCTCATCTTCACCATCCTGGTGCGCATGGTCATTGCCGCCTCGTTCGTGTTCTACATCTGCAACAAGCTGTTCCAATTCCGTCCGGCACTCGTCATCTTCATCGGAATGGCCGTGGTGGTGCTGATCATCTTCTCGCGTTCGGTGAAAAACCGCAGCATCAGGCTTGAGCGCCTTTTCATCCTGAACCTCCGCTCACGCGACATCGAGGCCCAGGTGCATGGCCACAAGCGCCCTCTCTATGAGGGCAAACTGCTCGACCGCGATATTCACATTGCCGATTTTGAGATTCCTGCCGACTCGTTGTGGGCCGGACAATCGCTCCGGCAATTGAACCTGGGTAAGAAATACGGTGTGCATGTGAGCAGCATTCTGCGCGCCAACCGCCGGTATAACATCCCCGACGGCCATAGTGTGGTCTTTCCGGGCGACAAGCTGCAGGTTATCGGTAGTGACGACCAGCTCACCGCCTTCCGGCGTGCATTGGAAACAGAGCTTTACGGAGATGACCCGGAGTTGGAGAAGCGTGAGATGAAGCTTCGCTCGATGGTTATCACCACCAATAGCCATTTCGTGGGCAAGACCCTTCAGGAGAGCGGCATCCGCGAGAAATTCAACTGTATGGTGGTCGGCATCGAGGAAGGCGAGGAGAACCTCTCGCTGGTGAAGCCCACCTACCGTTTCCAACGTGGCGACATCATCTGGGTGGTTGGCGAGGTGGAGGCATTGGAAAGCCTCATCAAGCCATAACAGAATTAGACCAGAGCAATACTTTATGAAACCAAAGCAATGCTTTACGAAGCCAGAGCAATGCTTTACGAAGCCAGAGCAATGCTTTACGAAACCAGAGCATAGCTTTATCAAGCCATAAGACTTGATGACGCTAAAGAAGGCTCCATCAAGTTATTATAAAAAACAAAGACTGGAGCATGCAGGGATTGCCTACATGCGTCCAGTTTGTTCTGTATCTACGCCTTTCCCACGGCTTACGCGAGCTCTCATACTACCCCAGCGGAAAGTATAGCGAACGGTTAAGTTGACCCGATGGGGGCTGTAATTAGTGTGATGATGCTGAGTTACGCCATCAACATAAGTATGTTGGAAGGAGTACGACCAATACTTATAGGCAAGAGCCACCGACAACCGGTTCTTGAGGAACATTTTCCGAATGGTCTCCGTAAAGCGAATCTGACTCCCATTACTGGTTTCCAAAGTCTTTGCAGGTGGTTCCCACTGGAAATCGGTGTTCAGGATAAAGCCGCCGGGAAGTGTGTTGTTCGACAAAAGTGCAACGAAACTTGAGAAATGGGTGGCCGACCTGCCGAGATACTTCTCATTCTTCA
The DNA here is from genome assembly GCA_016291595.1 of Prevotella sp. Classification (GTDB taxonomy): domain Bacteria; phylum Bacteroidota; class Bacteroidia; order Bacteroidales; family Bacteroidaceae; genus Prevotella. The sequence goes on along the minus strand of JAEEXN010000063.1, from coordinate 16,788 downwards.
GCGCACCAAGCAGATTCATCGAAACCATCCACTTCTTGGTGATGGGTTTGCTCCAACTGACATTTGCGCTCCACTTGTCAGTCTCTCCCACATCATCATACGAGGAGTACATCACATCGGCATCCTGCTCCTTATATACATGCGAGCCGAATAGCGGCTGCTGCTCCCAGCTTACGTCAAGCGATAGTCGCCCGAAAAGAGTGAGCGTGGCTCCCAATCTGTCGAAGACAACAGGCTTCAGATACGGATTTCCAACACTATACGAGTACTCACTATCCCACAATACGGCTGGATTGAGCATGGACATCGACGGTGTTGTCAGTCCACGCAGATAGGTAAACCGCAAGTTGTGATTCCGTTTTTGATTAATAACATAGTTCAATCTGACATTGGGAAAGAGATGGTCGTAGTCACTGGCGTAATTTTTATCAGATTGCAGCTTTGAGCGCGGATTGATATGTTCGTGTTCATAACGCAGCCCAAGTGATGCGCTCCACTTTCCTAACGAGAAGTCGTAACTGCCATAGAGGGCGGCAATCTCCTCTTTGTAGAGAAAAAGGTCACTATAGGTCATGTACGGATTTACCACACCGTTTTCACTCTGTTTGTTATCAGTTTCGGTATCATTGTCCCAGCCCGTGAAAGCAGCGCCACCTCTGAGCTTGTTGTTTTTCCCCAACTTCTGGGTTACATCCACTTTCAGAGTATAGGTTTTCTTGTGCTGATCGCTCTGGTTGTTGCTGTCCCACATATCGGTATTACCCTCACGCCACACATGCTTGTTCTGTGTTGACTTGTCATGAGCATAACTGGCATAGGTACTCACCTCGCCCGTCTTCCACGTGTGAGTGTAATCAGCAGCCAGCTGATACTGGTCCGATTTGTTTTTACCCCATGAGAGATCTGCAATCTCACCAAGCATGGTCGAACCGGAATAATTAGTAATGTCCGACCGTCCGTGTGAGTGATTGTTTTGCAAAAGTCCCCCCACCTCGAAAGTCACAATATCTTTCGGAGTAAAATCGTAGCCCAATCCCACGCTGAAGTTATACACCCTGCTATCATTGCCTGCTTTAGTGTTATCGAGCCTTCTGTTGCCTGACATCTCAAACAGGGTCTCGCCATAACTTTTGCTGTCTACATCACTATAAGATAGCGACGCATTGCCATATGCCGACAACTTGCCTTGCCGCGACTGGAAGGTAACGGTTGGACGAATGGAACTATAATAGCCTGTTTCACCGGCAACGCCCACGGTAGCCATGCCGCCATCGGTGAGATTCACGGTATGAATCTTGACAACAACCGATCCTGCCATCGATGCACGCTCCTCTGCTCCTGACGACGCAACAACTTGTATGTCCTTAATGCTGGCGCCCTTCATGGTATTCAGGTAGTCGAGCAGGTCTTTTCCCCGAAGTCTCACGATACGACGGTTTACATAGACACGAGCCACTGGGCGGCCAAACAACAACAAACGGTCGGCTGTTACCACCATGCCTGGCAAATAAGCCATGATGACATCAACTGGTTGCTGGCGGAATTGGGGATTCTGCGACAGATTCATGCGGTAGCCTTCCGCATCGTAACGAATACGGCGGCCCTTCACCAACACTTCGTTCAATTGCCGCACATCGTCAATCATACTCACATCCACCAGAACTTTCTTTTTTGCATCCACCTCAGCAGAGAACGGCTTAAAGCCAACAGCTGTCACCACCATCGTGTAAAGACCTGGTTGAACACGCAACGAATAACCGCCCTCCTCGTTTGTTACCGTCTGATAAACCCGGGCTGTGTCGAGAACAGCTGTCAACCTCAGGTTGGCACCTGCCACACCATGATTGGCATCGTCAACGACCACTCCGTTGACATCACTAACAGGAATAGGATGATTTTGCGCCCACAAGACTGCGGGAACAAACAACAAACAAATATCCAAAAGAACGAAAAACCTCTTTTTCTTCAGCGTATCACCAAATGTCAATAACATCTCCTTTATTATCATAACTCACAAATATAGGATTGCCACAAGCATCACAAGTATACTCTACAACACAATTCTTTGGATTACCATACTCTGCCATAAAATGCATACAATTAGGACATGCAAACATAGCACCCTCGGCTCTAGTATTTACTTGAGTCTCTGTCCCCATTAACATTAATAATACGCTCAAAAACAATGCTTTCATAATGATATTAAATAAAATGATTAGATAAAAATTGAGAACTATATAATCATGTAAGATTATTCACTTTTTCCCTCCTGCTTCAGACTATTTCTCTCCATCCGCTGGAGCGCACCGCGAGCCTGAAGTTTCATCAATCTGAGTTTTTGGTTGTCAGGTTCTTTCTCTGCCAATCGCAAGAACTGCTCATAGTATTTCTTCTCGTTCTCCTGATCGGCGAGCATCATGCCATACGTCTGTCCTAAATTAAAAAGGGTGGCCATGGAGTTTGGGTTGTAATCAAGATGCATCTTCCATATATCAATCGCCTCCTGATAGTGTTCACTTTCATAGTATGCCTCGGCCAGCGACAGGGTGAGCTGACGCATATAGACAGTATCGGGGAGAATAAGATCGAGTGCGCGCGATAAGTGTTTTACCCCCTCGTCATAACGTTTCAGTTCGTTGCAGATGGTGCCCAGCCGCTGCACACATCCATAATGGCGGTATTCATTCATTTCAGCAGCCTGACTCAATCGCTGGTGGGCCAGCTCCAGACTGTCCATCTGTGAGTAGCACATGCCTGACGAATAAAGCGTATTGAAAGTTGAATCGCCCAAAGAGAGCAGCCGGTCGTAGATATCAGCAGCCTTTGGGTAATTCTGACATAAGAAGTAACAGTCGGCCAAGGCGCGGTTCACCTCAATGTTCGAGGTGTCCTTACGGAAATACTCCTCAGCACATTTTGCCCCGTTCTGAGGCTGTTCGGTCTGTGCATAGGCCGTAGCCAAACGGGCAACGACCTCGCCGTCCATTGGGAAACGGTCATTCAGCATGCGCCCCCAGTACACCAGGGCATCGTTGTCTGCCAGTTTCTGACTGCTAAATACCAGTTGCCGCAACGACTCATGGGTCTGGCTATGGTCGTTAAGAGAACTCAACAACTTCACACAACGCCGATAATCCATACGTTTATATACGCAGTTGGCCAGAGCAAGGCGTGTGGCATCGCAGTCGTTCAATGCGAAAGCCTGCTCATAATACCGTAAAGCGGCAAAGGTATTATACTCATCCATACAACTGTCACCGGCAGACAATAGTGAGTCTAACGATTCTTGCGCATGTAGCATGAACGAAAAGGAAAGCATTACCAATAAAGGCAAGCAACGGGAAATGACTAGCTTCTTCATAACTGATATCTGATACTTACCGCAAAAATAATATAAAAAAATGTGTCTTGCAAAAAAAGAATACACTTTTTTACACACAAGCCGAATTGAAAAACGGGCGAGGGCTTTTTTCTTTGCAAACAAATGGGTTCCACCAATCCACTTTCAAATTGAAAGATACGCCAAAGAAAAAGACCCGCTCTGTAACCATTCCAAGCACAAAAAGGAGGTGCTAACAGATATAGAATAGGTGGATGGCTGACAGATTAACAGTTTTTCGCGCTTGATTCTTTCATTTACACACACCGTCTGACCATTAGTTCCCATACCCCCGAACAATGACAGCCATACCGTTTGGCACGAAATCGCAATCAGGCATCAATTAAGGTTCAATCAGGCATTAATTAAGGTTCAATCAGGCATTAATTAGACTGCAATTAATGCCTGATTAGAGTATAATTGATTGACTAGTTGTAACATAACCAGGCATCAATTAGAAAACAAATAATGGCTGATTTGCTATTACGAAACAACCGACTGGCTACCAGCACTTTCACGGTTAATACCACTGAACGGCATTCGAATAGCCGGAGCGCTTATCGTATTTCAGGGCATCGGTCAGGGTCGAGGCGTTACAACGGAACGAGAAGTTGTAACTGGTATAAGGAGCCAGCACCACCGAACATGACATATTGAAACAATGCAGGTCGCGTTGCAACGAGGCGGTCGTCATCGACATGGCCTTGTTCTCGAAATCGTAACCGCTGGAGAAACTGATGTTCCACCCCTCACTCAACCGGATATTACCGCTGACATTGAGCGTCTGGGTAAACTTATAGGGATAGCGCATGGTCTTGGTGTTGAATTTGCCGGCCGTATTCTCGCGCATCGTGATTCCATAGCCAAACGTGAGCGACCACGGCATAGAGAATTTCATATAGCCGTCGCCATCCGTTTCGGCCAGTCCTCCCTGGCCTTCCGCGCCACGCTGGCCCCTGATCATGTCCTTGTCGACATTGGTTTCCACGTCCGTTTCGTCGTCATCATCGTCGTCATCGTTTCTGTTCTTCTTTTTATCCTTATCGTCTTCATCGCCTCCGCCAAAGAGTTTCTTCAGCTTTTCGGGATTCAGCGTATACGAAAGGTTTTGCGACATGCCCTGGAAACGGCCGAAACGACCATAGCCATATTCCGTATGTGTGCCTAAGTATGGGCGTCCGTTCTCGTCGAGCTCGTAAGCATAGGTGGCAAAGACGGCATTCAGGTTTAAGGTATAGGTCTTGGTGAGTTTCAGTCGTAGCCGCATGCTGAGGTCGCTCCAAGGCCGTACTTTCGCCGCAAAATTATACGACATGTTGAAACCAAACTCGTCAATCAGACTGATTTTCTTATAATCGATGCTATCCTCATCCTCCGACTTGATTTTCATCTCCAGATTATTGCCGATATCCAAGGTAACGGTTCCGCTCTTGCCTTTGCCTGGTGCACTATAGAGCGCATTCTGGAAAGGCGAGTACTCAACAAGCGACACATTGCCGTCGGCATCGGTTCGCTGATAAGTGTCATAATAACCATAACGGCGATCGCCAAAATCAGGCGCATAGGTAAAACTGACCGACGGGGTGATGACGTGGCGGATGCGGTCAATCTTATCGCCAAAGAGCTTCCGCCAAGGCATCCAGAATCCATAAAGCTTTGTCGATGCCGACATGCTGAGGTTCCAGTTGTAGAGGTTATAGAAGCCGTAGGTGGTGTCTGCCACTTCGGTCTGATGCACGGCATCCCACGATTTCTTCACCTTGCTGAAGGTCATCCGGTCCGTGAAATTGAACGAAGGATTGACATTCAGATAATTGAACAGGGTGAAACTTCCGCTGATAGGAATCTGGTGCTGCATGCCGTTTTTCCAGTCTTTGATGATATTCGCATGCATCAACTGGTCCTCTTTCGTATTGATAGAATTACTCAGATGACCTGTATAGCTCATCGATATTTTCTCATACCAGCGCTCGGCACCAGCCGCTTTCTTGCGCTTGAACGGATAGAATCGCGAAATGCTGATGTTCAAGTCGGGCATGGTGACCGCAATAGAAGAGTCGCGCATGTTCTGGTTGAGGTTGGCGGTGGTGCTCAGGCTCATGCCGATGCTCGAGAAGGTGGTTGACCAACTGACCGAAGAGGTACGCGTTGACTGGGTCATCGACTGCGGATTGTACATCGACGAGAGATTGTTGCGCTCATAGCTGCTCGTAGCGAAGTTCACACTGGCTGATAACGAGCTGAAAGGATTCGACTTAGCATCCTGCCGGTGGCTCCATTGCACCTTGAAACTCTCCTGCTCAGTAAAGTCGGGCATTCCCTTATCGCCGTTCTTCGTATCCTGATAGCTGAAATAGAAGGAGCCGCTATACTTGTAGCGCTTGCGATAGTTGGAGGCTGCCGATACTCCCCAAGAGCCCTTCGTGTATATCTCGCCCAGCAGTTTCAGATCCATTTTGTCGCTGATGGCAAAATAATAACCGCCGTCACGCAGGTAGAAACCGCGTGCGCTCTCGTCGCCATAAGTAGGCATAATAAAACCGCTGGAGTAGCTCTTTGTGAACGGGAAGAAGCCATATGGAATGGCCAAGGGCAACGGTACGTCGCAAACAACCAGATGGGCCGGTCCGAAAACGGCATCTTTGCCGGGACGCACTTTTCCTCGCGACAAGGCAATATAGAAGTCGGGATGCGGCTTGTCGCATGTTGTGTAACGGCCATGCTGGATAAACATCTCGCCCTTATCATTGCGCTTAGCCCGCTCGCTGGTCAGGAATCCGTCCTCCTGTTCAGTATACACATTGCTGATGAGTCCTTTTTTCGTCTTGAAGTTGAATGCCATAGAGTCATTCTCGTAGGTATCCTGCCCCATCTTGAACACAGGCTTACCCTCCAAAACGCCCGTAGAATCGGCTTTAGGCGTGGCATGAACAATACTGCTGTCAAGGCTCATATAGATTTTTGCACTCTGAAGGTCCATGTTCTGATACTTCACATTGGCATTACCATAGATGTAAGCGGTCTTCGAGGAGGCAATATACACCAGCGAGTCATCTCCCTGATACTCCACGGGCGCGTCGATGGTGTTCTTCTTCGAGCGGTTCAGACTGTCCAATGCGATAGAGTCGTCGATGGCTTTATTATGCCGGTAAATGGCCAGTTCGAGCGAATCCATCTGTGTTGTATCGGGTTCCTGAGGGGTGCTTATGCTGTCTTTCGGAAGATTCTCTGCAACAGCACGGCGCGCGGCGCGGCGCATTTCCTTTCGGCTTTTAGGCTGAGAATCGACGGGAACGGAGTCATTCATGGCGGCTTTTGTCCTGTCTTCCTGGAAGATAGGCACACGCGGGTCGGCCAACACAAACAGCATGGCCGACAGCAGCAAGAATATAATTGTCTTCGTTCTCATATTTTGCAAGGTGCAAAATTACGCAAATAATACCGAATATAGAACAAATTGCCCGATTTTATGGTTTATTTAACGCTTTTACCCGATGTTGAAGCTCTGCGATTGTCATTACGCCAACCGTTCTAAAGACACTTAATGCCTTACAAGACTATTCCAATGGTGGCTGTCACATCGTGAAGATGCTTGCTGCCAATTGTCAGATTATGCGTATTCTCGATGTTTGTCAGCCCGATATTGGCTTCAATGCCTATCTCCCATCGACGGCTCAACTGATAGGTAATACTGGGTTGCAGGCCGAATGCGAACTTCTTACATTTGTCCAATTGATTCAGAGGAGAATCGGGGTCTGCATCTATATAATAATGCTCGTTAGCAATACAGAACGAGAAGACGGGACCAAGTCCTAACGACCAACTGCCCTTGCCACGACCAACATGGTATTGTGCGATGACAGGCACGTCAAGAAACGTGAAATGGTCGTCATCGGCACCCTCAAGAGTATTCTTGAAGGCGTTCTCCGTCACATCGCGCAAAGTAACGCCTGCCGTCAAAGACCATTGTTCCGCACAGAAATAACGAAGTCCGTAACCGGCTTTCAGAGCAAGTCCCAATCCAGAATATCCCTCTGCACGTTCATTCATCAGACCTGCACCCACATAAATACGATGCTCCCATTTCCTCTCTTGGGCACCGGCAATGAGTGAGGTTAGAAATAGAACTGTCAATAATAACTTTTTCATGTCAAATTGTTTATACTATCATTTAAAGAAATGATTTACTTTCTTATTATCCTAAAACAATCCGCATGAGGAATCATTGCATGAGCCGGGCGGTTAATTTAAGTTAAGAGTCCTAATTCACGTAAGTAAAGCTCACGATTCAGCATAAAACCATACATGTCTTTGTAGACGCAAGTGTCTTGGAAAGACGCTTGTTGTAGACAATAATCCCGAATCTCATAGATACATGCATTGGGATAAGATAAGACCACAGGCGAATGTGTGGCAATAATAATCTGGGCTCCATTGCCGACCGCCTCTTTCATCCAGCATAGAAATGCGAGCTGATTCTGAAAAGACAAAGCAGCCTCAGGCTCATCAAAGATATAAATTCCTTTCCCTTGTAATCGTTTCTGTATCAACGCCATAAATCCCTCGCCATGCGAGACGCTATGGATGCTGCGACCACCATACGATTGGTACATCTGCCCGTCAACCTGTTGTAGCCGGTCTATCTCAGACGCCACATTATAATAGCTCTCAGCACGGAAGAAGAATGTATCGCGATACGTCAAATCACTACGTGAAGCCACCATGTCACTCCACAAGTCGGAATGGGTCTCAACCGTATGGAAGTTGAAATTACCCGAGCCCCCTTCAGGATTCATCTTCAACAAGATGGCAATCGCCTCAAGAATGGTTGATTTCCCCGATCCATTCGGTCCGACAATATAGGTTACCGACTTCTCAAAAGTCAGTTCCTTCAAGTCGCGTATGACCGGAATGGTGTAGGGATATCTTTCCTCTGCCTGAGGTATATGCCTGCTGTAAATCCTGTTCAGATAGATGTTCTCCTTCTGCGACATGGCTATAATTATCTATTATCGTATGCAAATATACGTTTTTTCTTGGATATTCAGGGATGGCCTGTGAGCAAGAAAGACAAAGGCGTACGAATCATTGTCTATTCCAACTATACGACAAAGACAGTCATTCAGGAATAGCTATTCCTTTTGTCTTTGTGTAAAACAGAAGATTGGAACACCCAAATGATGCTTTTGAAACAAAAAAACAATACGGAAGCGTTTCTTTATTTATCGAACATTTCCACCCAGTGGCGGAAGCGGCTGAGCCCTTCTTCACCAAACTTGGCAAGGCTCTTCATGGCTTGCTCAACAGTTTTCTCGCGCTCAAGACGAGTTTTTGAGAAGAATTTGTCAGCATAACAGATGACTTGCTCCTCAAGTGTCTCTGGCAGGAAATCCTGATGTGGCAACGGCAGTTGCTGTGAGACTATCTCCTGAAGTGACAGACCAGCTCCTGTATGACGCTCACAAACACGGGCATGACGCTCAAAACCATGCTTTCGCAACAACTCAGCCCCTATGCGCCCGTGGCAAATGTATGGTTCTGTCCCAAAACATTGAATACCGGGAGCATCACACCAGCGCACTCCTATATCATGCAACATAGCAGCTTCCTCGACAAACTGCGTATCAAGCCCCAAATCAGGATGAGCGTGGGCAATGCTCAGAGCCTTATCAGCCACACTACGGCTATGCGTCAGTAGTATGTGGCGTAACTCATTATCCTCAGGATAATACTGATCAAGAAGTTGCTGATAATCCATTCTGTTATACAGATAATCTATAAAAAACACAGATTCCCACAAATGGCGGGTGCCAATCTGTGAAAATCTGTGTCAACTGATTGTATGAAATCTTATGCCTGGCCTGGGCGCTCGATGTAAGCAATCACATCGCCCTTGTTCACCTTCGAGCCCTGCTTGGCGTTAATCTCAACAAGCTTTCCACCAAGAGCAGCGGGAACGGCAACAATCTCGCCCCAAGAAGCCTGGATGAAGCAGAACGGATCGCCCTCATTGTACTCCTTACCAATGAACGGCTCGGTAGTTGGAGCGCACTCGCCTTCGCCATTGAACTCCCAATAGAGCTGTCCCTTAACAGGAGCAACGATAGCATCAGCCTTGGCATGCTTGAATGCGCTGAGCTGTTCCGGAGTCAGCTGGCTGCCAAGCTTGGCGTCCTTTGCCTTCTGCAAATCAGCCAGCATATTCTTCTTGGCCTGTCCGCTCTTGAAGTTACGATACTGCTCTGGGTGCATAGCCAACTCGTAGAGCTCCTCGTCGTCTGGTCCGTACTCCCAACCATTCTCGTCCATCTCCTTGCGGAAATCGTCGAGGGCATTAGGAATAAGAGTGTGCGGGTCGGCAGTGGTGAATTCGCGTCCTTGCTTTGCAGCCAGTTCTACCAACTCTGGGTCGATAGTTCCAGGAATCTTTCCGCTCTTTCCGAGAATCATGCCCCACATAGAGTCGTCCATCATAACGAAACGGCCCTTGCCCTGTGCCAATGTGAGGAGGTTCATCAGAGCGATGTTCTTCACATACTGCGAGAACGGGGTTACGAGTGGGGGATAACCAACGCGTGGCCATACATAAGCAACCTCGTCGAACAGCTTCACGAGCATATCGTCGGTTGAGAGCTCGGGCTCGCCCTTAGCTTTCAATGTATTGTTAATCACGTGGTGGATACCTGCGAGGTCGGCCATCATAGAACCCATCATACCGCCGGGCAGACCGCACCCGAGCAAGAGTGAAGACATGTGTTTGTTGCCTGGGTTGATGAAATATCCGAGCCAGTCGTCGATGAACTCCTGAGTGAGCGCACGAGCACGCATATAAGCGTTCATGTTGATTTCCTTCACCTCGAAGCCCTCATGCTTCAGCATCGACTGAACAGAGATGATGTCCGGGTGAACCTTACCCCACGACAGCGGCTCAATTGCTGTATCGATAACGTCGGCACCATTGTTGCAGACTTCCAGAATACTTGCCATCGACAGACCCGGGCCAGAGTGGCCGTGATACTGAACAATAACATCAGGATGGCTTGTCTTGATGGCCTTAGTCAGCGCACCGAGCAATGCGGGCTGACCAATACCTGCCATATCCTTCAAACAGATTTCCTCTGCACCGGCAGCAATCACCTGGTCGGCAATGTTGGCATAATACTCAACTGTATGTACAGGAGAAGTCGTGATACAAAGGGTAGCCTGTGGGGTCATGCCTGCAGCCTTAGCCCATTTTACAGAAGGAATGATGTTACGAACATCGTTCAGACCGCAGAAGATACGTGTGATATCCACGCCCTGAGCATGCTTTACCTTATACTGAAGTTCACGAACATCATCGGGTACAGGGTACATGCGCAGCGCGTTCAGACCGCGGTCAAGCATGTGTGTCTTAATACCCACCTCATTGAATGGCTTACAGAAAGCGCGGACGGCAGCATTGGGGTTCTCGCCTGCCAGCAGGTTCACCTGCTCAAAGGCACCACCATTGGTCTCCACACGGTCGAACACGCCCATGTCGATGATGGCGGGGGCAATACGCTCTAACTGATCTTTACGTGGCTGGAACTTACCAGAAGACTGCCACATGTCTCTGTAAACTAGACTGAACTGGATTTTCTTTTTCATACGATTATTAGATTTGTGTATTATTTTTCGAAGCTGTCTGCAAAAATATATAATTTTTCGTTATGAAACAAATATTTCGGGAATTAATTCTTATCTTTGCACGAAATTAAAAGAAAAAATGATAATGAGGAAAATCATATTATGTATTACAGCCGTTACGGGTTTGCTGTTATTCGCCTGTTCAGGCAAACAAGCACAACCTGAGGAAATAGAAACCGACTCGCTCTCAGTGACCATCATGAAAGGCGACTCGGCCATCTACGGACTTGCCTGCGACGGATGTACCGACTCTGTTATTGTCCTTCTCCCCCATGATGGCAGCGACCCTGTCACTTACGACATCCTCAATGCCAAGCGGGAACACAAAGTAATCGGGCGGCCGAAAATCGGCGACAACCTGGCTGTATTGCTGAACCCCGAGAACCCCAAAGAGGCCCTCAGCGTTATCGATATAGACGAGATGAAGGGCACATGGGTGTATCTGGTGACACCCACATTGAGAAAAAGGGTTGACACACAGGCCCAGCATCAAGACGAGGCAGTAGACTCTGCCCTGAAAAAGATGATGGTTCCGCGTGAATATGGTTTCCGTCTGAAACGCGACAAGCAGGTGACCAGCATAGGAATGGCTTATCGGGCAACTACGACCGACGACCAAAGCCCTATTGTCTATCCGCAAGTCAGACGCTACAGCGAGTGGCACATTTTCAATGGCAAGCTGATTCTCGTGCATCCGAATTACAGGGTGGGCAGCGACGGAAAAGCAGAACAGCAGTCTGTTGAGCTCGATACGGCCGAGATTGTCTTCATGATGAAAGACAGCCTGCAACTGAGATTCAAGGACGGAGTGAAGAATTACTACCGTAAAAACGAGGAGAACACGAAATAGCGGAAAGACCCAACTCAACAAAAAAAGACATATTAGCAGCAAAAAGCTCTATGGATTCCCCATAAATGCTATTAATCTGCTAATATGTCTTTTTCTATTTTCTTCGTAAAGATGCCCTCTGGCAATCTGGAGCATTACTCTGTGCCGCTGGAAACGTACTTAAATTCTCTGGAGTTGCCCTTTACCAAGTGTGTCTTAGCATGCGCTCCTCAGCCATCCGCTCGTATTTCGTGCCAGGGCGTCCATAGTTTGCATAAGGATATATGCTGATGCCACCGCGCGGGGTGAACAGGCCCGTCACCTCTATATATTTGGGATCCATGAGACGGATGAGGTCTTTCATGATGATATTGACACAATCCTCGTGGAAATCACCATGATTGCGGAAACTGAACAGATAGAGTTTCAGGCTTTTGCTCTCGACCATCTTCTCGTCAGGAAGATACATAATCTTAATCTCAGCGAAATCGGGCTGGCCCGTTATCGGACAGAGGGATGTGAATTCCGGGCAATTGAATTGCACCCAATAATCGTTCTCCGGATGTTTGTTCTGGAATGTCTCCAACACTTCCGGTGCATAGTCGGTGGCATACTCCGTCTTTTTGCCCAAGGCATGCAAGCCTTCGTTTTGTCTATTGTCTGTCATGACGATTACGTTAATAGGGACTATAGGATTTACTTGGAACTATAGACAGTAAACTCAGGCACTCACCACAAGCCACGTCATATAGCCCAGGAAGATAGCTGTCAGCACGGCTCCTTCCCAACGTTCCACCTTGAATTTGGTAAACGAGAAGAACCACAACAGCACTACACTACCAAGCATCATACCCATATCGAGCATCGTAATGCCCTGTATGCGCATGGGACAAATGATTCCCGTGATGCCCAATATCATCAGGATGTTGAACACATTCGAGCCGATTACATTACCAATGGCGATGGCGCTCTTTCCTTTCCGGGCGGCAACAACAGTCGTCGCCAACTCTGGAAGTGACGTTCCTCCGGCAACAATGGTCAAACCGACAACGGCTTCCGACACGCCCAATTCTATGGCTACTCGCGAGGCTGACTCGACAAAAAGGTTACTGCCGCCTATCAAACAGGCCAGACCCAGTGCGATAAAGCATACTGACTTCACGACTCCATAGTTCTTCGGCGCATCTTCCTCTATCTCGTTATCACCTTCTTTGGCCATCCGCAATGTGTAAGTCATGAAAATGATGAACAACAGGAAGAGAATAGCTGCATCGAAACGGGAAATCATCTTGTCGAATGCCAGCAACACAAGCATGACAGCAGCCAACACAGCAAACGGAATATCTTTCTTGACGGTCGCCTTTGCAATCGTCATCGGTGCCACCATGGCTGCTACACCCACGATGAGCATAGCGTTGAAGATATTACTACCCACCACATTACCAACGGCCAGGTCGGGCGTACCCTTTATAGCAGACACAAAACTGACAAACAGCTCGGGCGCACTGGTTCCCATAGCCACTATGGTGAGTCCGATTACTATTTGCGGAACATTCATGCGCTGCGCCAAAGCTACAGCACCATCGGTCATACGGTCAGCTCCCCAGAGCACCAAAATGACTCCTACAACAATAAAAACAATATTCAGTAGCATAATCGGGGACAAAAATACAAAAAAATCCCCAAACATTCACATGCTCGGGGATAAAAATCTAACAATCACACAATTAATTATCAACTAATCATTCATGAAACCTTAAAAACAATCTTTATTAACCTTAAATCTAAAAACTTATACCTATTGAGATGTTCTGTTGTCCTTTATGGACAGGCAAATCAGCCTACAGTAATCTGACGGGCAACCTTTACCTCCTCCTTTACGATCTTCGGCAGATCAACGGTCAGCACTCCGTCAGCAACACTGGCTGCAATTTTCTCCTTATCCACATCCTCAGGAAGAAGCAGAGTCTGCTCAAACTTTGAGTAAGAGAACTCGCGGCGCAGGTAACGGGCCTTCTTGTCCTCATCTTTCTTCTCCTGCTTGCTTTCCATCTTAATAACCAGATTGCCCTCATGGTTGATGTTAACACTGAAATCCTCCTTTTTCATGCCCGGAGCCGCGAGCTCTACTTTATATTCTTTGTCGTCCTCAAGGACATTGATGGCTGGTGCTGTGCAATTGGCTTTCGGCATAAAGTCGTTGTTAAACAAATCGTTAAACACTTCCGGCAGCCAAGAATTTCTACGCATTGTTGGATAATACATCATAGTTTTTACCTCCTAATTTTTTGGTTTATTGTTGTTATAAATATTTTAATCACTTTGCCTCTGCCCGTTTCATTGGGTTTCGGCTTCACTTACATAAAAAGCAACAAGCATACCAATGCTTATTTCCCGACAATCTGTCATAATCAGTATGTCATTTTGTCCCAATTGGCTCCATTTTGAGAGTAGCGTAACATCTTTCATATGAATCCCAAAACAACAGTATTGAGCTGCTCCCATAATTATAATAAGGTGGAAATCAGGCACCACAAGAACTGATTCACTAAAGTGTGTTAAATAATACGCCAAAAGTATACAACATAACAAATAAAACTATATCTTTGCGATATCAAAATGATATCACTAATTAATACTTAACTAATATGGAAAGTAAAGAGTTTACATTTAAGGGAACCGTCGTCAACGGATTCGTTATGTTGTTCGTTAATCTGTTGCTCACAATCGGTGCTATTGCAGCTATCATCTACGGAGCCATCATCCTGTCAGAAGACACATGTGTGGCTTGTGGTGTCAGCTTGTTCGTTGGAGGCATTCTTCTTCTCATAGTCAGCATCATTCTTTGGTGCGGTTTCCTCATGCTGGAGCCAAATACCGCCCGTGTTACAACATGGTTTGGAAAATACAGCGGTACTTTCACACAGACAGGTTTCTATTGGATCAATCCATTCTATTCTACCAAGAAACTGTCTCTTCGCGCCCGCAACCTCGACGCTCAGCCCATCAAGGTGAACGACAAAACGGGTAATCCTGTAATGATCGGACTCGTGTTGGTATGGAAACTGAAAGACACTTATAAAGCCATTTTCGAGGTAGACTCTCAAACCATGGCCAGTGTCAATCCGAATGAGATTGGCGGAAGCAATATTAAAGGCATCATGAATGCACTGGAGAATTTTGTTCGCGTGCAGAGCGATGCTGCCCTGCGCCAGGTGGCAGGACAATACGCCTACGACGATGAGGACGGAAAGGCTGGCGAGCTCACCTTGCGCTCAAGTGCTGATGAGATAAACGAGCAGCTGGAGCAGAAACTCGACGAGCGTCTGGCACTGGCCGGCATTGAAGTCGTGGAGGCCCGTATCAATTATTTGGCTTATGCTCCTGAGATTGCAGCCGTCATGCTGCGCCGTCAGCAGGCTTCTGCCATCATTACAGCCCGTGAGAAGATTGTCGAAGGCGCTGTCGGTATGGTGAAGATGGCCCTGCAGAAACTCTCTGAAGAGGATGTTGTAGAATTGGACGACGATAAGAAGGCAGCCATGGTCAGCAACCTGATGGTGGTTCTCTGCGGCGACGACTCAGCCCAGCCCGTGGTGAACGCCGGAACACTGAACCACTAATCTATTTCAGAGTTTTTTGTTTAAAGTTCATTGTTATCTGCAAACACATGGCCAAGAAAGAGAACAAGACCAAAAGCTTCATCCTTCGTGTCGACAGCGACACGATGGATGCTATTGAGGCGTGGGCTGCTGATGAGTTCCGCTCCACCAATGGCCAGTTGCAGTGGATTATCACCGAGGCGCTACGCAAAGCCAAGCGGCTGCCTAAGCGAAAAAAGAAAGAGAGCGAAGAGAATGATGGAGAAATTTGACTTGAAGCAGACGAAGGTACACCGTACCCTTGAAGGCATGCTCATCGAGGTGGCTTGTGCCATCATGCTGGCAGCCATGTGGGCACTGACGTGGCGCTATTGGCACGCCACCGACATGCTGGAGAGCAGGATTATCGTCTGTGTGGCTGTCACCATCATGACCGTATTCCTGCTAGTGAGTGCCTACTTCCCATCGTATCTTGCCTGGAGCTTTCCGCTCAACAACATCAATGCTGTCGGCCGGGCTGTCAGGGTGACGCGCTATTGGGCGTTGGCTGGTCTGCTGGCCACAGTGATAGGCCTGGTCGGATGGGGAACTATGAAGCCCGGACTTGGTGTATTCATTGGTTGCGGATTGGTGCTCAAGTGGACAGCAGCCATATTGGAATTCAAGAATAAAGACGAAAAGGAGAAATTACAATGAGACGAAAAGCACTCTTCGTGATAGCCCTGATGGCCGTACAGACGCTCTGTGCCCAGCAGACTGCAGGCCACTGGCTTGGTAAGCTGAAGGCTGGCATGCAGGAATTGACCATCACTCTGCACATAGAGAAAACTGCCGATGGTAAGCAGATATGCACAATGGGCAGCCCAGACCAGGGAGTGACGACCATTCCGGCAGAGATTGTCTATTTGAGTGATGACTCGGTAAATATTACCGTACCATCGCTGGCAGCCTCATATGCCGCACATCTGACGAGTGATGAACTGCACGGCACGTTTGTTCAGCGCATGATGCCCTTCAAACTCGACATGCGGCGGGGCGAGCTACAGCGTAACCGGCCGCAGACGCCCAAGTCACCCTACCCTTACAATACGGAGGAGGTAACCTTCACCAACAATCAAGACACCGCCTTATTAGCCGGAACCATCTGCTACCCGGTGGGATATGAAGCCGGAAAGCGTGTTCCTGTCGTGCTGATGGTTTCCGGCAGCGGACAGCAGGACCGGGACGAGACTCTCTTCGACCACCGTCCCTTTGCCGTGATTGCCGACTATCTAGCACGCAACGGCATTGCCTCACTGCGCTACGATGAC
>JAEEXN010000062.1 GCA_016291595.1 Prevotella sp. | reverse complement strand
GGATCTACGAAATATACCACTGATGGAAGTGACCCCAACAATGGTACAGTCTACTCCACACCATTTACCATTACAGAAACAACGACTGTGAAAGCAGTATCTTATGATGAGGATGGAAACGCTAGTAAAGTTACAACAAAAACGTTCACAAAGGAAGAGACTCCAGCCGTGGAGACCGTAACACTCCCATACGAGGATACTAAACTAGAGAAATTTACAAAGAATAATGTTAAGTTGCCAAGTGAGCTGACTTATATTTGGAGTTTTGACAGTAGGTATTCATGCATGAAAGCTTCTGCTTATAAAGGTGGAGCTTTAGAGTCAGAAAGCTGGTTGGAATCTCCAATCATTGATCTTACAGCCGCAACGAATCCTGTATTAGCTTTTGAACATGCTATCAACCAATTCTCTAGCGTCGATAAAGCAAAGGAAGAAGCTACTGTTTGGATTAAAGAAGAAACTGGTGAATGGAAGCAGCTTGAAGGTGTTGCATATCCAGAAAAATTAAGTTGGACTTTCATCAGTTCTGGAGATATTAGCCTTAACGAATATAAGGGGAAGAAGATTCAGATTGGCTTTAAATACATGAGTACAGCTGAAAAAGCAGGTACATGGGAAGTGAAAGAGTTTAAGGTAACTGACGGTGCTCCAGTCATCACCTATACCGATAAGACTATTGCCGAGATTAATGAAATGTCTGAAGACGCGAGCAACATCAATCTTA
The DNA here is from genome assembly GCA_016291595.1 of Prevotella sp. GTDB lineage: Bacteria > Bacteroidota > Bacteroidia > Bacteroidales > Bacteroidaceae > Prevotella. The sequence continues at coordinate 18,389 of JAEEXN010000062.1, read as the reverse complement.
AACTAACCAACGCTCAAGTTGTATATGTGGATGGAAGCAATCTGTATGTCCGTGAAGGCGACAAGGCTGTCATATTCTTCAATCTTGGAATTGACCTGCCCGCGAATAGCATTCTGAATGGTGAAATTAAAGTTGATTATGACAATTACTATGGTATTCATGAAATCAAGCCAATTTCTGACGTCACAAGTGCTGATGGACTGACTATCACTGAAGGGGAAGCCGCAACACCAACAGCAACAACTGTGGCAGATCTAATTGAACTGAAGCATATAGCCGACTATGTTGTTATCTCTGGTGTAAAAATTGTTTCAGAGGAAAAGAACTACTTCGCAGTTGACGGTGACAGTAAGATTCAGCTATTTAAGGGTATTGATGTATCTAGCTATGCTGACAACGACAAGACCTATGACGTAAAAGCTCTCTTTAACAATATCTACAAAGGGACAGCAGAGATTCAGCCAGTTGAGGTAACTGAAGCCGGTGGCGAGACTCCTGCAACGCCAGATATGATTGCATTTACAGATGGCGACACAGCTGGCGATGGTGCAGTATTCTCAAAGGGCGAGTTCAAACTTACTCAGGTAGATACGAACGGAAAGACAGCTATTGATTCCAATAGCGCATATTTCGGAACGGCCGAGAAATATCAGAAATTTACCCATTGCTTAAAGACAGGCGGTAAGTCAAGCAGCAACAACTCTCTGACTCTTACTATACCTAGTGATGGTACGTTGAATGTTTATGCCCGCACTGGAAGTAATAGTGAAACTAACAGAACTGTAGTGCTCACTCAGGGCGAAACAGAGCTCTATAACAAAGTAGTACAAGAGTCTGACGCCATTGAGGTTACATTCGAAGGTGCCGAAAAGCCCACAAAAATCTATCCTGTAATAAGCGTTGCTGTGAAGGCAGGAGAGGTTGTTGTTGGCTATCCCATAAATTCCATCAAGTTCTACGGCTTCGAGTTCATCGCAAGCACCAGTGGTGTGAATGCTGTAACTGTTGAGAAGGCCAAGAACAATATCCGTTACAACCTTGCTGGTCAGCGTGTTGACGAGAGTTACAAGGGTGTTGTGATTATGAACGGAAAGAAATTCGTTGTGAAGTAAATATACTAAACAAGTATTTATTATCGACTAATGAATGGGGACGAGCCGGTGGGTTCGCCCCCATTTATTTTCGTTACAGTTAACGTTTTTGTTAGCCCATTATCAATTATGAATCAATAAATAAAAGTTCTCTTTGTCTCTTTGTCGAAAAAAACTCTTTGTCTGTAAACGTTTACGTGAGTTTATTGGTCAAAAATCAAAGTTTTTGGTCAAAAAACACTAATTTTGCAAATGTATTTAAATACTGCTAATAACTAATTGCAATTATTCCTAAAACAAAATAACTATGAAGTCTAAACATCTACGTTTAATGCTGCTGAGCATGATTGCATTGCTCAGTGCCGGATGGAATATTCAAGCTGTACATGCCGACAAATGGGTGCAGACCAATCCATCAGATTTAAAGTCAAACGACGTAGTGGCCATTGTTGATGCCACATCAGGATTGGCCATGGCGAACAACAAAGGAACTAGTTCTGCTCCTACTGCCGCTGCCGTTACTTTCAACAACGAGAAAACGGAAATCACCGGTGAAGTTGATGAAACACTTCAATGGGTTGTAACTGTTGAGAATGGCTCTTACAAATTTGGAGTTGCCGAAACCCAGAACTATCTCTATTGCACAAACTCGAATAACGGTGTGAGAGTGGGCACAAACGAAAACAATAGTTTCGTTTTGAAGGTGGCCGATGCTAACAACACCGAAGATTATCTGTTCAATTCGGCGACGTCACGCTATCTGGGTGTTTACAACGGTCAGGATTGGAGATGTTATACGACAGTGAATAGTAACATCAAAGAAACTCGGACCAAATTCTACAAAAAATCATCAGATGCAGGAGATACCCGTGTGGATACTCAACTCACACTGGGTGACCATGAAACATCAGGACAACCGAATGCTACCCTCACTTTGCCAACAGCAATTGTTACTGCAGGTGAAACAACACTCGGAAATGCAGAAATCACTTGGACCAGCTCTAACGAGAACGTAGCCACCATTGATGCTTCGGCTGGCATAATAACGCTGTTGAATGCCGGAACAACAACGATAAAAGCTACATATGCCGGTAACGATAGCTACAAGAGCTGTGAGGCAAGTTATACACTTTCTGTGGCTGTAGCCTATACTTCTTTGAAAGAACTTCAGGAAACTGTCAGCAGTACGAGCACTCCCGTGCAGATTAACTTTAACAATGTAGTAGTGAATGCCGTGAAGGGCTCCAATGCATGGATTAGCGATGCCGACGGTTACGGCGCATTGATTTACACCAATGGCCACGGTCTTCAGGCTGGAAATGTCCTCAACGGAACCATTACCGCTAAATATATAATTTTTCGTGGACAAACAGAAATCACTGATTTCACGACAGAAGGCCTGACCATCACAACAACTGAGCTTACCCCACAGGTTAGAACCATCGATGCTTTAGCCGCAGCCAACCAGAGCATGCTGGTAACGCTGAAAGGACTTACATACAATGCTACAGATAAGACGCTCAGCGACGGAATGAACACGATTACCTTTTATGACAACTTCAATTTGAATGTTGATTTGGAAGAAGGTAAGACATACGACATCACAGGTATCATTATTCTCTTCAATACTACCCTTGAGATTAGTCCACGTACTAAAGACGACATTGTTGTCACCTCTTCTGACCCGCAGACATGGACATACCGCGATTTTGGTATCGACATGGTGAAGGTTCTTACCGAGGAGCAGCGTGTTAACGGAACTTCATATGAATTTGGTGTTGTCGTTGCTGAAGACGGCACACAGACTCAGGTTGCTGCCGATGCCGCAAACGCCAATATCGTGTTGAAAGGAAAGTACCATAACGACCATGGTTGGACGGGTACTACGGCTACCGTGAAAGTAAACGGTCCTGTGCAGATAGACCTTGGCAACTGCTATTACGGCGAAGGTATAGCAACAGTCAAAAATGCTACTGGCGAGCAGGTTGCATCGGCCACACTAGTGAAAGAAAAGACCTGTTGGGGACAAGACAATACGAGTGTGGTGTCGATGAAATACACAGGTGATGCCACGACACTCACCATTGAATATGCCAGTTATCTGCCATACATTGGCGTGAAGGCCATTGAAGCCAGTGCCGTCAGCGTCAGCTACTCTACAGAAGGGGTTGACTGTGAGGGCGACATTCTGCCGGATGGCGGTCAGTATGCGGCAGGTGATTCCTATACCGTTCCCGCACAAAACTACACCTTATATAAAGAAGGTTACACTTTGACGGCATGGACCGACGGCACCAACGAGTATGCCACAGGCTCAACCATCACACTACCAGCAAGTGATATTACTTTGAAACCTGTGTTTACTCAGAATGAAGTAAACTTGAGCGACCGCTCAGAGGCAGTTACCTTGAAATGGAACTTCCGCCGCGATCAGGGAGCACCCATCCTGCAATATGAAGGCAAGGCTGGATTCCTTGTGGCTCAAGCTACTGTGAACGGTAAGACCATTGATGTGAAGATGCCGTTTACCACTAGTCCCGGTAAGCTGAACAACAAGAACAATACCGACTGGGCACAATGTAATCAGGGAACCACTTTTACCCTACCCTCATGTAAAGAAGCTGTAATCTCAATGGAGGCATACAACGCTTTTGGTGCAGAAGGAAAAACAGCTACAACCATTGATGGACAAAGTGATTACACGTCTGCCAAAACCATCAGCTATTCTATTGCCGGCACGGCAGAGACTGTAGATGTAGTCATTGGAAACGATGCCGGTTACCTGCGCTATATTCAGGTGGTATTACCTGTCGTGCAGAGCCAGGGTGGCGGTACAACTTATACCAACGAGGAAGCAACTGTCGTTTGGCCGTTCAACGATCCTGATAATATTTCTGCATATACAGCCACTCCCGATGGCGTATTCAGTACGATTTCATCTAATATAGGTGACCTGGCTATTGGTAAGCCTGATGGAGATGCAAGAACAGGTACGAGTACTGTTGATCCCGGTGTTACCTTTGTTCGACTTTGGAACAACGGTGGAAACACTACCATCGAATGGGCTGTAAAACCAGCAGCTGGACTAACCTTCACCCCGACAAAGATTACCGGACATATTGTCAGGTTTGGAACGGATGTGGAAAGTGGTATAACTATCAGTGCAAAGAAAGCCAATGGAGAGGCCATCACATTAGGCACATTCACCGCTCCTCGCGATAACAAGACGAAGGCAGAAGACAAATGGGGTGCAAAAGATGACTATACACCACAGTTCGTCATTGAACTGACTGCCGAACAACAACAAGCATTGTCATCTACCGAAGGATTCTCGGTCTTCTCTCCCATTGGTGTGGGCTCTACAAAGAGTGGAGGCTTCGCTGAGGTAACCGTGACAGGTTTGATTAACGGAACGGCAGCATCTATCGAGAAATACGCACTGGCCACATCAGCAGCACCAGCAGAGGGAGGCTCTGTCAGCGTCTATCCCGCTTCTGACACTTACGAGGCTGGTACTGAGGTAACGCTCACTGCCACAGAGAATTTCGGTTACGACTTCGTGAATTGGACCGACGCAGATGGTAAAGAGATTTCTAAAGAAGCAAAATTCAAGTATACTGTCAACGAGAATGCAGCGCTGACTGCAAACTTCAAGCAGGTAAAGACCTACGAATTGAATCTCACCGTCGAAGGTACAAACGAATACATGGTCGCCATCAATCCGGCTCCAACTGTTATCGATGGTAAGTATATGTACGAGGAAGGCCAGACTGTGCAGCTCACTGCCAACCAATATAAGGATCTGGTGACCTTCAACAACTGGAGTGATGGTGAGACAAACAGCGAAAAAACTGTGACCATGACAGATAACGTGACGCTGACTGCAACTTATTCACAGGCTGACATCATTGCGGGATGGGACTTCTATAAGAGTGGAGGCAACGGGCGACAAGCCGACTTTGCCGCTCAGGATAATGAGGCCGATGCTCTGAGTCTCGTCAATACAGAAACGGGTGAGACACAAGGATGGCTCGACAAGAGTTACGAGAGTGCAGGAGGTTACGAAGCATTCAAGGGTGCTGCCGTCAACTGGCGTGTAGGCTCTTCTAATGGAGATGTAGGACACTGGCATTGGCAGACGAAGATTAATGCCGAGGCATTCACAGACATCAACGTTCAGTTCCAGATGCTTTACAACTACAACGCCTATCAGACATACAACGTAGAGTATTCACTCAACGGAACAGACTGGACTAACGTGGGAAGTATCACGATGGAAGGCGCCAAAAATCCTGCATCGTTCAGTGGAATGCTGCCTGAAGCATGTAATAATCAGAAAGATCTGTATATTCGCATGATTGCAGATAAGAGCTCAAACATAGACGGCACAGCCTCTGCCAACGATGGAAATGCACTTGCCATGTTCTTTATCACGGGTTCGCCAAAACTCATCGACGACGGTCAGGCGCCAGTGCTGGTTAGTACTGTTCCTGTCGATGGTGCAACGGGTGTCTCTGCCTCAGGCAAGATTGTGCTTACCTTCGATGAGCGTGTGAAGTTGGCTGATGGAGCAGTTGCATATATCAACAATTCCTATATTAAGAGCAACACACAAAACCCGACCAAAGGCATCGTCAGCGGAAAGACTATCACATTTGAGTACAAGGATTTTGAATACGATACTCCGTACAATTTCATCTTAGCAGGCAAGTCTGTTGCAGACCTCACAGACAACTATATCACTGAGGCCATTACCCTGTCGTTCACCACAATGGCACGTCCGACTGTGACAAAGGGACTGTACGATTTCGTCGTTCCTGATGACGGTAAGTTAGAAGATGCCATTGCTGCAGCCAATAGCCGAAGTGACAAGAATACACGTTATCGTATCTTCCTGAAAAACGGCACATACACTCTGCCACTAAGCACATCTGCCACTATCAGCAGCGATGACGGCAATACTTATCCCAGCCCCATCACCGACTTGTCGGCTTCGAATGTCTCATTTATTGGTGAGAGTCAGGATGGAGTCGTTATCACCAACGACCTTGCCAATGCAGCTACCTTTGCAGGAGAATATGGCACGACAAGTGTCTACGATGGAATTGGCAAGAGCGACGTTCTGCAAATTCAGCCAAACGTAACAGGCACATACTTCCAGGATCTGACCGTAAAGAGTGGTATTGGTGATGCGCTCGGACGTAACATCGCTGTTCAAGACAAAGGTAAGTACAATATCTATAAGAATACTTGCCTATGGGGTTATCAGGACACATGGACCTCGAACAATGATAATGGCTACTACTACTTTGAGGGTGGTAAGGTTCGCGGACGTACTGATTTCCTCTGTGGTAAGGGTGACGCTTTCTTCAATGCCGTTGACATTCAGGTATGCATGGCTAAGGGCGGTTATATTGCTGTTCCTTCGAAGAGCATTAAGTATGGTTTTGTGTTCAAGGACTGTACCATCAATGGTGAGAGCAACGAACTAAACGGCAACTACACTCTCGGACGTCCTTGGGGTCAGGGTACACCTGTCGCCCTCTGGATTGACACGAAGATGAACATCGTGCCTTCGGCTATCGGATGGAGCGAGATGAGCAAAGGCTGGCCAAAGCGATTCGCTGAGTATAACTCCGTCACTTCTACTGGTTCTGTCGTTGACCTGAGCGGACGTAAGAAGATCTTCGGCGATAATCATGAGAACAATCCTATTCTCTCTGACGAGGAAGCCGTAGAGGCAGGAAACATGCACAACATGTTCGGTGATTGGAATCCGATGCTTTACACCGAGCAGGCTCCTGTACCGACAAATGTCGTACTGAACAAAGACAATCAGACTCTTACGTGGGACAACAGCGACTATGCACTGCTTTGGGCTATTGTCAAGAACGGAAGCGTGGTAGGCTTTACAACTGAGCCGACCTTCACCGTCGATGACACAGAAGCCACTTATGCCGTGCGCGCAGCTAACGAGATGGGTGGTCTGAGCGATGCTGCTGAGGCAAGCAACTCGACTGGTATTGAAGATGTTAACACGCATAAGACAACCAAAGCCGACGATACCATCTACAACATGCAGGGCATACGGGTTGAAAAAGCTGTCAAGGGCGTATACATCATCGGTGGACGCAAAGTGGTTATCAAATAACATACTATAAGTGTAGGACAGGCGTCAGCTTGTCCCACACTTGTTATCAGATGCAAAATGAAAATCGCCACAAGAATTTGCATAATTCAAAAAAAAGGCGTATATTTGCAAAATAATATTTAACTAACCACATTTAATAGCTAATTAATCAATTAATCTACAAATAATTATTAATCAAAAACAAAAGTAACAAGGTATGAAAGACGCAATGAGATTATTGTGCAAATTATGTCTCTTTGCCGTGTTTGCCCTGATGCCGTCACTGGCTTCCGCGCAGACAATTGCCAAGGGACAAGTCTTGGATGCCAACAATGAGACCATCATTGGTGCTACTGTTGTGGAAAAGGGAAATCCCAAAAACGCAGCGGTAACCGACTTTGATGGTAATTTCACGTTGAAGCTGCAAAATTCCAAGAAAGTCGTCATTTCCTACATCGGAATGGTTGCTCAAGAGCTTGATGCAAACGAGAACATGAAAGTTATCTTGCAGGAAGACAACAGCACCCTGAACGAGGTAGTAGTTGTGGGTTACACCAGCAAAGCCCGTAAAGACCTTACCGGTTCGGTAGGTTCGGTAAGCGGAGCCAAACTAGCCGCCGTGCCTGTATCATCGGCTGCCGAGGCCCTGCAAGGTAAGATTGCCGGTGTGCAGATTACGACTGTTGACGGTCAGCCAGGTGCCGACATCAACATCCGTGTGCGTGGTGCAACGTCTGTGACACAGTCTAATGATCCGTTGTTTATTGTTGACGGTTTCCAGCAGGATAACATCAACGATATTCCTCCTTCGGACATTGCTTCTATCGACGTATTGAAAGATGCATCTCTGACAGCCATCTATGGTGCCAAGGGAGGTAACGGTGTTATTATCGTTACCACTAAGTCGGCTAAGGAAGGTAAGGTTCAGGTGTCGTTCAATGGCCGCTTGACAGCTGCTCATATTTCAAAGAAGCTCGACCTGATGGACATTCCTTCTTTCATGGAATATTCATGGGACCGTGCCCAAGGTGGTGTAAAGCGTAGCGGTTCTTCTCCTGTTCGCTATTTCTATGAGAACTTCGGTGATCCCTCAGACCTTGACATCTATAGAACTCTGACTCCTGTTGACTGGCAGGACGAGGTAATGAACGAGACTCCTCTCAACTACTCTGCCAACGTTTCTATCGGAGGTGGTGGTGAGAACACCCGTTTCAACCTTTCTCTTACCCAGAGTGATGATAAGGGTATCATTATGGGGTCAGGTGTACGCCGTACCAACATCAGCCTCAAACTCAGCACTCAGCTGCACAAGAAGCTGAAGTTCGAGTACAACCCCAACATCACTTATCGTCGTGACGAAGGTGCAGGTGGTAACAACATCGGTACAGGTGGTATCATCGACGTGCTGAGATATATGCCTACAGCAGGTTTCCGTCAGTTTGCCCGTTGGAACAAGAACTGGGAAGATGAGGATGTCAGCAATTCATTTGCATTGACAAACCCTGTTGACGATATCTCTACCAACGTACAGAAGCGCCACAACTACACAATGAACAACCGCTTCGCCCTGACTTGGAATCCCATTGAGAATCTGACATTGCGCTCAGAAGGCAATTATTCAGTTTCTTTCTTAGACACCAATCGTTTCTATGGTCCGCTGACCGACCAAGGTAAGAGATACAACTCTCAGCCTGTTGCCAGTATCACCAAGCGCACCACAGAGTCGTACACATGGACCAACACAGCATCTTATGACATGACGCTGAAAGAAGTTCACAACTTGTCTTTCCTTCTTGGTCAGGAAATCTATAACCGCCAGTATAAGCAGTCAGTACAGACCAACCGTTACTTCGACCGTTCTGTAACGGCTCAGAAGGCATTTGACAATATGGGACTCGGTACTCCGTATCTGTCGAGCACGGTTCTCTCTACTGCCGACCGTACTGCTTCGTTCTTCGGACAAGTTTCTTATAACATGGACCACAAGTATCTGCTTTCAGCAACCATGCGTGCTGACGGTAGCTCGAAGTTTGCCAAGGGTCATAAGTGGGGTTACTTCCCATCAATCTCTGGTGCTTGGGACATGAAGCGCGAGAAATTCCTCGCAGATGTGAAATGGATTGACCAGTTTAAGTTCCGTGTAGCTTTCGGACTTGCAGGTAACAACCGTATTGATGCCGACCTGTGGCGCTACCTCTATAATATGGAGGTTGAAGGCGGTCCCGGCTTCGGTGAGCAACGCCAATATGGTGAGATGTTCTACTCCAAACCTGGTAAGTATCCCAATGAGGAGTTGAAATGGGAGACCACTGTCACCCGTAACTTCGCATTCGACATTAGCATGTTCAATGGCCGACTGAAGATTACTCCAGAGCTCTATTTCAATACTACCCGCGACCTGCTTTACGACTCTACCATCCCTGCTGTTACAGGTTACACCAAGCAGCAGCAGAATATTGGTAAAGTGCAGAACAACGGTTTCGAGTTGACTGTTAATGGCGACATCCTCCGTGGTAAGGACTATGTGCTGAGTGCCAACTTCACACTAGGCCACAACAAGATGACCATCAAGGAGCTGAATGCGACCGACTCTAAACTCTACAACTACAGCATACGTTTCTACTCTTCAGGTAAGGACGACTACCTGCTTGAAGTAGGTAAAGAGGTTGGACTGCTCTACGGTTATGTGTATGACGGTCTTTACACCATCGACGACTTCAATCCTGATGGTTATGCCACAAAGGCAAAATGGACTTTGAATGAGGGTGTTCCTCAGATGACTACTGACGTGCTGGCAGCCTCTAACTCTGGAGATCCCAACATGCCTGGTAAGATGAAGTTCAAGGATCTGGACGGTGACGGTAAGATCACATTGAAAGACCGTCAGGTGATTGGTAATACCAACCCAACTATTCAAGGTGGTTTCGGTCTGAGCGGTTCTTACAAAGATTTCGACTTTGCCGCAAACTTTGTGTATATGCTCAACTTTGACATCTATAATGCAACAGCGTACGCACTTTCGTCAAGTTCTGGTAACAAGTCTATTTATACAAACGTATATAGCAAATTCTCTCGCGACAACCGTTGGGTTTACACCACCAATACCGGCCGTCACGAAGACTACTGGACAGAGCCATTCACCATTGACGAGTATCTGGCAGAAAACACAGGCAAGACTTTGTGGAACCCAGCCGACGTCGTGACCAACACAATTAATTCTTATTTTGTTGAAGACGGTTCGTTCCTGCGCTGCTCAGATGTCACTATCGGTTACACACTGCCGAAGAATCTGATTTCTAAGATTGGCTTGTCAAAGCTGCGTGTATATGCATCAGCCAGCAACCTCTTTATTATTACTGGCTACTCAGGTTACGACCCCGAAGTTGACGTGCAGACAGGTCTGACTCCTTCTATGGACTTCAACCGTTATCCACGTAACCGTGCATTCTCATTTGGTGTAAACCTGACTTTCTAAAACAACAAACAAGAAAACAGAAAATCATATGAAACTAAAGAATATTATCATCGGTGGACTTGGACTGCTGTCGTTAAGCGCCTGTAATGACTACTTGGATGTAGAAGCGCCTTCCAAGTTCCTCCCTGAAGACATTTACACCTCTGTTAAGGATGCAGGTATGGCTCTGAACGGTGTTTATGCTGAGATGATGTCGGGCAACGCTTTCGGACAAGCATACACCTACAACCTCATCCTGAACAGTGATGTCGACTTTGTCACGAATAGCAGTGAGAATGACGAGACCAACACGCCAAAGCGCTACGATCAGACCGCAGCCAGTTCTACTGCTAACAGTGTGTGGAATGCTACCTATTCTGCTATTGAGGCAGCCAACTCATTTATCTACTATCTCAGCAATAGCAGCATCTACAAAGAGAACAATGACGATTACGCCACTCTCCAGCAATACCTCGGAGAGGCGAAAGTGATTCGCGCTATGCTCTATAACGAGCTGTTGTGTTATTGGGGTGATGTTCCATTTACCATGGAACCGACAAGAGTGACAAACAAATTCAGCCCTGAAATCACCTCACGCGACATCGTGGCTAAAACAATCATGCAAGACTTGATTGATGCCGCACCTAACATGAAGCCGACCGCACAGTTGTCCGAAGGTGTTGAGCGTATTTCTCAAGAAGCATGCTGGGCTATGATTGCCCGTATCGGCCTTCAGGCTGCAGGCTACTCTCTGCGTCACAATAACGACGACGTTACCAGCTACGGTTTTATGGGTAAGCCTTCAGCACAAGACGAGACTTGGTTCTTAACCCAGGCGCGTGACTATGCTAAGAAAGTGATTGACTCGGGTACACACACCCTGAGAAACTCTTATCAGGATGTTTTCCTGTACGAGTGTAACTTCAAGGTGATCAATGATGACGATCCAATCTTCGAGATTCCTTTCACTAAGGAGGTTTCGGGTTGCATCGGCTATCGTCAGGGACCAAAGTTTGAGTCAAGCGGTGGTGCAACTAACTTCCAGTGGGGTGAATGTGGTGGTAACCAGCAGGTGAACAACATGTTCCGCTTCACTTACAAGCCAGGTGACATGCGTCGCGAGGCAACCATCGGATGGTGGTACTACACCTACGACGGTATTCCCAAGCTCAACGTGAACATCACTTGCTACAACAACAAGTGGTCGAAACTGTTCAATAACAGCAATGCTTTCACAAATATCACTACAAACAATACGGGTATTAACTATCCTTACTTGCGTTATGCTGATGTACTGTTGATGTTTGCCGAGGCTGACGTAAAGCTGAACAATTCAGTAAGCTCAGACGCTATTGCTGCTGTTCAGCAGGTGCGCAACCGTGCTTACATTGGTTCTAAAGTTGCTGCTCCACAAGTAGTTGGTGGCGATGCAGAGTCTTTCTTGAAAGAGATTCTTGACGAGCGTAAGTGGGAGTTTGCAGGTGAGAACAGCCGTTGGAAGGACCTCGTTCGCAACAACAAGCTGTCAGAGGAGCTCTACTACACATTCCTTCGCAACTATTCTGTAGCTGCCGAGATGGGTGGACAGAGTGAGCCGACGATTAACGATATGGTAGCTATTCACGATGGTGTTGACTATTTTGGTGGAACTCTTGATGAGACCTACACACAAGATGAGATCGATGCAGCCATCCCTGGTGACAACGCTTTTGGTAAGGAAGCAGGCAAGGCCAAGGAACAGATATTCCCTGCCCAGATTTATTATGTATACATGAAGAATCCACAGAAGAACAGCTATTTCGCTAACCACGAGATGCCTGTAATCTATATGTTCAATCCTTATGCAAACAACCAAAAGTATAAGACTGACTATAACACCGCTGAGAAGTTCTTCAAGTATATGAAGAATAAGTATCCACAGTCGGAAGTTGCAAGCTATGAGCCATTAGGCGACTTTGATGATGCTACCGGCACCCTCAAGTATGAGATGAAGACAGCAAACTATGGTGACAAGTATTGGAAAGACGGCAGTGAGAATGCTGAGAATTCAGTACTCTACTCACTCTATGGCTTTATCAAAGCTGACAGAGATAACAAGTCTATTTTCATGATCAACCGTAATGGCACATACACTCCATTCGACATCTCTACTGAACTGACGGACCTGCCTGTAGTGCGCTACCTGATGCCTATACCACGTGAGGCTATCACACGCTCTGAAGGTGCGTATAAGAATTATTATGGTTATTAATTTTATTTCGAATAAGAATATGAAAAAATTATTATTATATTCATTCGCACTGCTGGCCACCTTTGCCACCTTCTCTTGCACAGACAAGGATGAAGCCAGCTACGAAGCATCGTCCGACAGACTGATGACCCCGGTCTTCCGTACCAACCGTACGATTTCCAAGGGCGGTAGCGACCCCTTCCTCTGTCAGGTTGTCGGCCGCAACGCCATGCAGCTCTATTGGTCGCAAGTGAAAGGTGCCAAGGGTTACCAGATTAAGGCTTCCTACGAGCAAAGCATCGCCAATAGTCCCGAGAACTGGGATGACCAAACCCTGCTTGCACTCGACACCATCCTCTTAGGCGAGGAACAGGATCAGCTGTTTCTGGAAGACCTGATGTTCTCTAAGACCTACCGCTTTGCCATCCGTGCTTTATCCGACCGTGGCGAAGAACACAACTCTAACTGGTTTGGAACAGGAAACCTTCACCAATGGACCGATATGGTTTACTACGACATGCTCGATAAGTATAGAGTTCCTTCAATTATTGCCCAGAAGGCCAATATTACAAAGGAGAGTTTTGACTTGGTTCTCGACCGCAGCTACGATAAGAGTGGAGAGCGTAAATATACTGCCGACGAGCTGGAAGAGATGAGCGAGTTCTTCAATACAACCACCGATGCCAGTGGAAACAAAGTGTGGAGAGCTGACCGTCTGGTTATTGAGCCAGCATCATCGAACCCTGATGCCAAAGTACCTGCACAATACCAGTATCCTGGCTTGAAACTCGAAAATAGTATGTTTGGCGCTGATGGTATTGCAATGATCAACGTTGCAGGACTTGACTCCAACTCGGTGTATAACATGTATACCTACGATGAGCTTGTTTTCCAAGAGAAAGCTAAAAAAGGCCTTGACAAACAGAAGTGTCTGAACTATGCTCAGCAGAACCTCGACATCACCGTACGTACCAAGGGTGACCCAGGCGAGCCAATCGTTATTGAGCCCGCTCCACAGGACACCATGATGTACGAGAGTGACGGTTCGATGCTGTCTATCAACCTGCCTCTGAAAGCAACTTCTATTCAGCCTCTGATTGAGAAATTTATGGATAGCAACGAGTATGCAGAGAACAAAGTTTTCTACCTCAGAGGAGGCGAGAATTACTTTGTACGCGGAGGACTACAGGTTTACAAGGGCTTCAAGCTGGCTACCCATCCAGATGATATTGCTGCCGGCAAGGGTCGTGCCAAGGTATTCCTGTACTATCCACAGGTACTCGATATCAGCGGTGGTTCTTCACCCTCGCCTGCTTTCTTCATGCTGAGCCGTAACCCGATTGGTTCAGAGAACCCGATGATTACCATTGACATTGACAAGTTCGTATTGGAAGACCTTGACTTTACCATTCCGTATGTACGAAACATCGGTGATGGCTCTAAGGTTGTAACAAATAGCTATTTCATGAATATGTATAGCAAGGGTATGGGTTCTACAGTAGAAGAAATATCTCTGAAGAACTGTTCGTTCCAGGGTATTGTGGGTGGTTTCTACCGCGTACAAGCCAATTACGGTGTCCGTATCAAGAACTTCATCATCGACAATGTTGACTTCTACAATGGTGGTTACTACTCAACCAGCGGTCGCCGTTACAACTGGTTCCACGCTAACCCCGAAGCTAACGTCAACATTAACATCTGGGAGAACTTCGTGATGAAAAACTGTACCATCTACGATAATCCACTGGGTTATATGTTCAACCACAACAAACAGCAGACGATTGAATGGCCAGCCGATTTACACTACAACATCACGCTGGAGAACAACACATTCATCAACTTGAATACTTGTAATGCTGGTAACAGTATGATATTCAACACTCGTTGGATACCTGGCGGTTCCACCTTTACTGTCAAGCGCAACCTCTTTGTCCTGACACGCGACGACAACGACACAGAGCGTACTATGGTACAGGCTGGTTGTGACATCCGCACCATCAATGGTTCAGGCACAGTAACACTTGATTTCGAGGATAACTACTCGACCAACGACAACCTAACCAGTGGTCAGATATGGAGCAACACCTCATCTGCATTTGACTATACCCAGAAGAACACCTTTGGTTCTTTGGCAAAGAATTATGATGTGACATGGGGTAAGGCTGGTGCTGAGGGACTGACTGTGAAGGTTGCTGACATTTCGGCAAAGGACCTGATGGTTCAACCGAATCCACCTCACAAGTTAGATCCTTCTACTCCTAACCACTACGACCACGTGTGCGATGGTATTGATGGCACTGTGACAAATGTGGATAAGGAAATCCGTTCTGACTACAAGTCGGGTATGGTTGACCTGCACTTCAAGAACTTCAACAATGTTCTTGTTGAGAAGAGTGTCGGTGCTCCGAAATGGCGTAAGCAATAAGAGTAAGAGCTAATAGCTATCCCGCAGAGCTAAAAACTCTGCCATAGTAAAACTCTCCCGCAACTTATAAAAGTGCGGGAGAGTTTTTATCTAATAGCTATAATTACTACAAAAAGCTACGCGACTATTTTTTCTTCTTTTTCTGAATCTTCTTCAGTCTTTTCTTAAATTCAGACAAAGCCTTTCCACCTGCCGAAAATCCTTTATCTTTTGCCTCTTGGTATGCTGTCAAAGCACGTTCATAGTTGCCTAATTGTTCCAAACTGTTGGCTAAATAAAACCAAAGCTCAGGAGTGTCGAAGCCTGTTTTGAGTGCACTGTCACCATATTCTACCATGTGAGCATAGTCACTATCACGATATGCATAATATGCCATTGAGTAATACATGACAAAATCTTTATGCTTACTAATTGAATCCTCTGAAGAGGCAAAATGTGACTTTACCTTTGGTTTATTCCAATTGTTGATGAAATCTTTTGCCCATAAACCATAATGAGAGCGGTCACCCTTGGGTATTCTGTCTGCAGTACGCGCCTCTGCCTGCATCTGTGATAGAGTGGCATCTTGCGCGTACCCGCTCATAACAGAGCAAGATAATACAACTAATGAAATTATAGACTTTTTCATTTCCGTACTGTTTAGTTTTTGCAAAAGTACATTATTTTTATTACAAGCACAAACTTTTTCATTAATTTCTTCAAGGAGATTTTATAGCAAACTGTTGGGCATATCATATTAAATTCGTATATTTGCAAACATATTAGAAACTAGTCGGAATTTGGGAAACAATCTACAATCAAATCAAACAAAAAGATGAAAAAGCATTTACTCTCAACGCTTTTGCTAATGCTCATCTTTATTATTGCACAAGCACAAACAAAACGGACGCCGGCTTTCCCAGGTGCCGAAGGGTTCGGGATGTTTACGACTGGCGGACGCGGTGGCCAAGTGTATCATGTCACCACATTAGAGGATGGAAACCAGCCTGGTAGCCTGCGTTGGGCCAACAAACAGGAAGGACCCAAGACCATTGTCTTCGATGTTTCCGGCACTATATTTCTGAAATCACCTTTGCGATTCTCTGAGAACACGACCGTAGCAGGACAGACCGCCCCTGGTGACGGTATCTGTCTGGCTGACTATCCTGTCATGGTCAGTTCTAATACTATCATACGCTATATGCGTTTCCGACTGGGTAACCGCCAGGTGGCTCATCATGAAGGCGACGGACTAGGCGGCAGCCACTGTCACAACATCATCATTGACCACTGCAGCATCAGCTGGTCGATTGACGAATGTCTGTCGGTCTACGGCAATCGTGACTTCACTGTGCAATGGTGCATTGTGAGCCAGAGCCTCAACGATGCCGGACATAAGAAGGGTGCACACGGCTATGGCGGCAACTGGGGTGGCAGCGGAGCTTCGTATCATCACAACCTGATAGCTCACCACACTTCGCGCACGCCGCGTCTTGGTCCTAGTCCTTTCACTCAGGAGGACGAACGCATGGACTTGCGCAACAATGTCATCTACAACTGGACTGCCAACGGTTGCTACGGTGGCGAAGCCATGACGGTGAACATTGTCAACAACTACTACAAACCTGGTCCTGGAACACCTACTGACGTGCGCGGCCAGCGTATTGCCGCTCCCAACATCCGCACCTCGCAGTATACTCACCACGACAGTCCACGTCCCAATGTGTGGGACAAGATGTGGCACGTATGGGGCAAATATTATGTGACGGGCAACGTGAACAGCCGTTATCCAGAGGTGACGAAAGACAACTGGACGTACGGCATCTACAACCAGATATCGACTGATGCCAACGACGGCACTTATACGGCAGTGACCCGCGACACCATACGCCTCAGTCAACCCATGCCCTACGCTCCTGTCACGACGCACACGGCAGAAGAGGCTTACCTTCTGGTGCTGCAACAAGCAGGGGCAAGCCTCCACCGCGACCAACTAGACCAAATCATCGTAAGTGATGTACGCGAAGGAAAAGCCACCTTTACGGGTAATGGATGTGCCCCAGGCATCATCAACACCCAAGAGGACGTGCGCTTAGGCAAGAGTCCGTGGCCGGAATTGAAGAGTCTGCCCGCACCGAAAGACACTGACGGTGACGGCATGCCTGACGAATGGGAAACAGCCCACGGCCTGAATCCCAACAACGCCACTGACGGTAACACCGTCCAGGCCGACGGTTATACCAACCTGGAGAATTATCTGAACAAACTAATAAAACAATAAAAACAACAGAAAAGATGAAAAGAATCCTATTTATGACCGTCCTCTTAGCAGGATTATGGGTGAATGGCCTCGCACAAAGTGCTTCTTCCATGAAGTGGGCAGACATTTGCAGAGGCAGGATGAGTGCCAGCTGGTATGGCAGCGACGAGGCTCAGCAGATTGCCGACAAGGTATTGGCAGCACAAAAGAACAGTGGTGGCTGGATGAAGAACATCGAGTTCCACAATGTAAGTGAATATGGCGACAAAACGGAGCACTCGTGTCTTGACAATGGTGCTACGACTCAGGAGATGCGCTTCCTGGCCAAAGTGTACCAAAGCACCAAAGTGGAGAAGTATAAAGAGTCGTTCACAAAGGCTTTGAACATGATTTTCACAGCTGAGAAGGGTTGTGGCGGATGGTCGCAATACTGGCCGCTGTCGGGCAATGGCAGCTATCAGGACTACATCACTTTCAACGACGACTTGATCACCAACGTGATGAAACTGTTGCAGGAGATAGCAACGAACAAAGGCGATTTCGCTGATATCACCGATGAGTCCACACGCAAAAAGTGCGAACAGTCGTTCGAACGTGCCATCGACGTGATTATCAAGTGCCAGGTGGATGACAACGGAACCCCGGCGGCATGGTGCGCACAGCATGACACCATCACCTTCCTGCCTACTGAAGGACGCCCCCACGAGCTGCCTTCTATAAGTGCTTACGAGTCGGCCGACCTGCTCTCCTACCTCATGACCATCGACAAACCTTCTGAGCAGCTGCAGCAAACCATTCACACATCCGTTGACTGGCTGGA
>JAEEXN010000061.1 GCA_016291595.1 Prevotella sp. | reverse complement strand
AGTATCATCCAGGTGTTTGAACTGCCGAAGATGGATAATGGTGGTAATCCCATTCAGTATCTGTTGGGTAAGCTGATGGATGGCGACGAGGAACCTGCCGTGTTGGAGTTCGAGGATGAGGAAGGCCGCGAGATGGCACTCATCGACTACGATATCCAGCCAATGGATCATCTGCATCTGATTTCAGTACCCATCGCAGGATAGTGATCAATTGGTGCTAATGTCAGAAACAAGGATGTTTCTTGATTTGTGCAAAGCTCCACAGAAGTGAACTTATTACCTTAATACTTCAAAACAAAGAATAATATGAATCCAGCTATAAAAAAGATTAATGAGAAAGAACTCTCGGGTCGTGATGCCCGTTTGTTCCAAGAGTGGAAAGATTTGGATGCTCTCTGTGAAAAGAGAAAGAAAGAGAGTCCTAATCCGTTTAAGCCCTCTTTATCTTATATCATCCGTAGAAAGACACCTACCGGGTTGCCCACCGAGTTCGAGATACTGTATCGTTGTAAGAGTATCATCGGTGTTGAGGGCGAGGAGAAACCCCGTAAGCCCATTTTTGGTAACCTGCACAAGATGAGTGTGGTACTCCCCAATAACTATCCGTCGGCAGATGGTAACCCCATCTTTACTTTCCTGACAGACATTTGGCATCCGAATATCCGTAACTCGGGTAGTTTCAGAGGACATGTGTGCCTGACTATCAAGGAGATGGGTGTGTTGGCTTCCATTAAGGACTTGGTATTGCGCGTGGAGCGTTATTTGAAGTATCAGATGTATCATGCCCAGAACACTTATCCTTATCCCGAGGATCAAGGTGTGGCTGAGTGGGTACGTGAGGAAGGTGAACCCAATGGCTGGGTGAAGTTTGCGCAAGACAAACCCGAGCCTCCTGCTCCCAAACCAGCTCCAACAGAAACAGCTGCTGAGGACCAGCCTAAGAAAAAGCGTTCGCTGAGTATATAATGTGGGGACAAGTGATAAGTCAGAGCCGTTAAGTGTAATTGCTTTTTTAAGGAAGTGCTTGCCTTATTATCTGCCTTTATCCTTGTCGATGAATAATAATTGAATCGTCATTTGAAAGAATTATGAAAAAGATATTAATGTGTTTGTTGCTCTGCATGGTTGGACTCGGAGCCAGTGCGGACGAACAGAGAAAGGTTACGCTGAGCGCTGACCATAACAAAGAAACCATCAATCTGTCATACTGTAATATTTTTATTAACCTCAGACAGGCTGATGACGAATCTGGTGAGGTCAGCATTGAGCTGGAGAACCTAAGTGAGTCGAAGGCACTCATACTTTTTGACCGCTCATATATGGAGAAGCAGGTGAAGAAGTTGACACCTAAGATGCAGTTCGACAAAAAGTTTGGTGGAACAAAAGGCAAGCGCGTGATAGAGGCATGCAGTGAACAGTTGACCAGCGTTATGCAGTTCCGTCCATCCGACAAATATCCTCTGCCGGCATTCCGCGTGGAGAACGAGGCTACCAAAGTGGTTACATTGCCTGTGTATATAGCAAAATATAAAGGCAAGAATCTCATTTTGATGGAAAAACAAATCATTCAGCTTGATATTGAGGCCGAACTGAAGCCCAGTGCAGAATACGTCAGAATGAATACTCAGTGCGAACAGCTTATCAGAGAGATTGAGCGTACAGGTGTTTGTCCGAACAAGAGTCACCGTACATCTGTTGACAAGCAGAAGGAAGAGTATCAGAAGAAGATCGACGATTTGAAATCGAAGATTGATGCCATCATCAGCTCGCATGGCTGGAACGATGGCGACAATGGTGCTCGTCGTTACAAAGAGTTGAAGTCGAAACTCGATAATGTGGAGATTGCAGAGCGCGATTGCGGTCGTCATAAGGCCATTGGCGGCGGAGGTGGACACAAGTGCACTTACTGCGGATGGTCACTTCAGCAGATCTATCACAAACTGGATGACCTTTATAAAAAGGTATATAGCAGCGGTGACCGCAAGGCTGCTAAGGCCGGCGTGATGGCACAAGTTAACGCACTTTATAACTGCTGTACAGACGCACGTTGCAGCAAGCATTCCGCTCAGTGGAAGAAGGGTGGCGATTACAAGAATAAGATAGTAGAACGCTACAATCGTATTAATAGTCTATGATGAAGCAACGGATGAAGTGCTACGTCACGTCATTTCTCATTCTGATGGCTTGGAGCGTGGGAGCTTCAGCCAAGGAAATGAAAGACACACTGTTCTCTGCACAGGGTGACCGGGTTATCATTTCTTATAGCCAGACTTTAAGTGGTGGTCAACTGGGTCTCAGATTCAATGGTGTGCAGAAGAAACTGAGTGAGTCAAATCTGAAGAAGTTCAAGAAACTTGACGAGGTGGCTGTGGTGATATTCGACCGTGTCGGTAATTACCGCGACATGAAGTTCGACGGCATGGCCACAACTGCCTTTATGGTTCCAAGTGATATTCACTATAGTACTTCTTCGGATGGCTATTTCCTTTTGCAGGATAATCCCTCACTGCAATTCAATGTGACTTCAGATAAGGCTAACCTTTCTATTCCTATTTACTTGGCTCACTATGAGGGCAAACGACACTATAAGGTTTTTGCACAGTGTGGAATGCTCAAAGTGAGTGCTAAGGCCGCAGCCAAAGGAGGCGGCGGTGGCGGCGGAAATATGGGTCAAGGACAGCAAGGTGATGTGGTCATCTCTTCTGAGGAACTTATTGACGAAGGCGTGTCACCTGTGGATGAGGCTGCCATTCGTATCAATTCGTTGAGACAAATGCTTGAGAAAGCCACAAAGGTTCCTTTCTCGGATGAACTGACACATGAGGCTTCCATGCTGCGTGAGTTACGCTTTAAGGTTACTGATGAGGCCCTTA
This sequence comes from Prevotella sp., assembly GCA_016291595.1. Lineage (GTDB taxonomy): Bacteria > Bacteroidota > Bacteroidia > Bacteroidales > Bacteroidaceae > Prevotella. Next base: position 16,266 of record JAEEXN010000061.1, on the reverse strand, counting down.
GTAAGCAGATTGACGATGTGTTGAGTGCCTATGATGACAAGAAGCAACAGTTAGAGCAACAATCTGATGCCAGCCAGCAGGCTGCAGCTGCTCAGGCAGCTCAGCAGGCTCAGCAAGAACAGGCTCGTCAGGACTCTATACGAGCAGCTGAGAAAAAGGAGTCCAAAGAGGAGAAGAACAAAATGATGTGGCTCATCGGAGGCCTCGGAGGTTTGTTCGCACTCCTTATGGGTGGTAAGCAAGTGTTCCAGCAGATTAAGAACAGTAAGATGCAGAAGATGCAGCAGCAGATGCAACAGCAGATGATGCGCAATATCCAGGACATGGCCAACAAGGCCAATCCGCTCAACCAGATGGGCAATCCCCTGCAAGGTATGGGACCACTTGAGCAAGTTGGCCAACAGATGAAGCAATCTTTGCAGACTGAGATGCAGCAGCAGATAAACAGTCAGATGCAGAAGGCTAACCAGCAGATTAATAATGCCACCAAGCAAGTACAACAGGCTGTCGCAGGTAAACAGGCTGGTGCTGCCAATCAAGCTGCTGGTAATCAGATGGCCAATGCCAATCCTGCCGCAGCAGCACAAAACCAGGCACCACAAATCGACCCGAGAACAGGTCGCGTGATGTCGGAGGAAAGCAGAGCCGCCCAGCAGCGCCTTCGCGATATCCTGGCTGGACGAAAGGGGCAGACTACAGGAACAGAGTCTACTGCTCCCAAGATTTCTATTACGCCAGGTCATAAGGCTTCGCTTAACGACCAGATTCCTACAAAGTACAAGAGATTGCAGAAATCAAAGAAATCTGGTGACACACCATCAAAGAAATAGTAACATTAGGATAAACTAGCACTATGATGAAAAGAATTCAAGTATTAGTTACTCTGGTAGCCGTATTGCTGACATTTAGTTTGCAAACATCGGCTCAGAAGAGAAACCGTAATTATGCGCCTAAAACGATGGCTCTCCATGAGCTGATCAGTAGTTTCCGCCAGTATGTGGAAGACATTCCATATTTTAGCGATGCTAATATGAAGTCGCTTTCTGATGAGGTGGATGCGCATATTGATAAGCTGCGTAACTGGAAAGACCGTAAAGCCTATATCCAGGAGAATGACTTGATGGGCTTTATTTCCCGCGAGCGGGATGAGCTGAATAAGCAGAAAGAGTCCATAGGCCCCATGGTGGACCAATTTATGAAACAGTATAATGACGTTATTATTCCAGATTCTACTGGTTGTCGTGACAGTTTGGAGTTTGTTGTCAGCGATAAACTGGGAAGACTGGAAACCAGCCTCAACGTTTTGGAACGAGAGGTTAATGCCAAAGGAGAAAAAGCGTCTGACGACCCGTCCTGGTTGCTCATTGGAGGTATTGCCGCAGGAGTAATCGTTCTGTTACTGTTGATATGGGCTCTTGTTAGTTCGAGTAAGAAGAAAAAGTATACCCCGGGACCAGTTGTCAAGCCTCTGAATGCGAATAGGGGAGGCAATGGAGGAACAGGTACTGGCGAGGCAGGTATCGTTGTCCGTCGTAAGACTGCCACTATTCTGAAGAAACAGAGTTTGGAGGACGTCATCGACAATCCTCATTATATGAAGATTGATCTTGAAGACTGCTGCTATGAGTCGGCTGTTCGCCGCATGTATATCAAAGATACGTGTATTACAGATATCTACAACATGTATCTCTCAGACCTCAAGAATCCTGAGAATGCCAAGGAATATGGTTGTATGGTCTTGGGACGTTGGGTTTTTGATCCTGAGAATAATGAATACTATGTTTCGCTTGAGCATATTGTATTACCTGGTGATGATGCCATATTCGATGAGTATGAATTGAATTTCGGCGGAAAGATTAAACTGAAAATCTTGGAAATGTTGCGTAAACTGCGCCGTGAGACAAACTTGCAGTATGACCTGACGTGCTGGGTACACTCACATCCAGGCTTGACAGTATTCTTCAGTAATGCTGACAGCAATGTCCAGGATCAGTTGAAGCATCCACAGCATCCGAAGTTCCTTACAGCTATCGTTGTCGACACTCTCACTCCAACGATGGAGACAGGTATATTCACCTACCATCGCGACATGACCCTCAATACTAAGAATGATTTGAAGAAATTGTATTCTCTGAAAGAGTGGTATCAGTGGGCACAGGAGAGCTTGGAGGCACCTGAGCAAGTTGAGACGGAAACGAATCCGAAGCCAGAGGCAGACTCCTCTTATTTCAACACACTGGCTGAGGCCAAGGAGCACACAACCGCATGCTTTGGAATTAATCTAAGTAGGGATATGGTTGTTGACCTCTGCATGGCATTGAGCAATCAGGCTAATGGCATTGCTGGCTATATTCATGGGCAGGTGAATAAGAAAGAGCAATTAACAGAATATATTGCCGAAAGACTCTCAGATAATAGCCAAGAGGAGAATATGCAACAGATAGGTTGCTTTGTGGTCACTCCTCATCTAAGTCTCCCTTCTGTACGTAAGGCTGTTGCAGATCAAATCAATCAGTTCAAGTTCGTGCTGGTTTATACTCCTGGCGATGGTACCCTTACCTCAATTCCTGTGATGGCTGACGACCTGTGTGGCTATGATAGCTATTACGGTTCACAGAAGCTTGAAGACTTAAAATTATGGACAAAAAAAAGTAGATAATATGAAGCTAAAGTTTTTTTCATTATGCGCTGTGTTGGCGTTTGCATTGAATGTTTGTGCACAAGATGTATCAACAATTCAGTTCTGCGATAAGAAATACGAGTATGGAACCGGCAAGGACAGTGTGACGCTGTTCTTAAAGATACTCGATAGTAATGGCAAGCCATGCAAGGATATTACGCCAGCAAGCTTGGAGAAGCACTTGGTCATCAACGAAGACGGAGTGATGATTCCTCTGGATCGTAGAAAGATTACTTCGTTGAGTTCCGGACAGCGTATCCCTAGTGATTTTACCATCTCCGTATTGGTAGACCTTAGTATTCCAGAAGCAGGTAAGGGACAGATTTACGAGGCATTCGGAAAGCTTGTTGAGAGTGCTCCTGATAGTTGTGTGTTCCTGTCGTTTTTTGGAGAAGAGGTAAGCTCCAGCCAGTTGGTTACTAAGAAGAACTTGGCAAGTTTCAAAGACAAGTTCTTGTCTCACTCTGACAAGAAATTCTTCTATGGTGCCCTTTACTCCAAGTTGGCAGAGTTTAGTAGTGATAAGGCAGAATTGGAGGAATCAGTACGTACCAAGGGCGGATATGTGAAAAATGGAAGCATCAGCCGCCGTGCCCTTCAGGCTAAAGACAAGAATTTGTTGTTTGTGTTTACTGAGGGTAATATGCGCCCGGAAGACGAGGCAATTTCTTTTGTTGAGGTTACCGACTATCAGTCCAACGCTACCCATATCGTTCCGAAAGTTTTCGCTTTCTACTATACGGGTGAAGGAATGGACGAGAATGTTGAGCTGACATTGAAAGGTGTGTCCACACCTCGTAATGCAGAGGGACAAGTATTGGCCGACCGTCAGGGTGGCTATCGTCCGTCTGCAGACTTAAGCAATGTGCTCAGCAATTTCCAGGAAGTGGTGAAAGACGCCATGTATGATTTCGCCTTTACGTATAAGGCAACTGATGATAAGGCTTATGCCGGCCGTGTGAACTATGTCGCTGAATGGAAAGGAAAGGAAGCAGGTACTGGTGACTATTCTATCGGTACAGCCGAGACTCCTTGGCCTGTTCGTGAAGAAAGTGCCGGCGATGCTTTCACCAAGTTCTTGGTAGCTCTTTTGGTGACCCTCCTTACATTTGTGTTCTTCTTCTTGGTGATGAAAGTTCTTATCCCGTTTGTAAAGTCGAGGATGTTTGCCTCTAAGTATTACAAGCCATATCAGCCAGAAGAGGGTGTCACACGTCGTATTTGCCACTATTGCCGTCAGGACATTCAACCGGGACAAAAAGTTGTGGTGAAGTGTAAGCATGTGATGCACGTCGATTGTTGGCGTCAGAACGGATATAAGTGTGTGGAGTTTGGCCAAAACTGTAAGGAAGGTATTCAAGACCATGTGGATTTGAAGGATATGTTCAGTCAGGCTTCTCTGCGTGACACCTATCAGACTTTGGCCGGTGTGCTTGCAGGTCTTGTAAGCTGGATTGTCTTTGAGTTTACTGGTCGTGGAATGTTTGACGGCCTTGGAAAAGCAATCGCTAAGACATTCTACCTGAATGAGGATATGAAAGCCAGCATGCTCACTGACTGTGGAGCAAAGGTATCTGCCTTGTTAACGGTGGGTCTGCTTTTGGGATTCTTCCTCTCGTTAGTGTTCCGCTATAACGATGAGTACCGGAAGAAGGATGCTAAGGTCTATCTGAAGATTTTCGGATTGTCATTGTTGTCGGGATTAATTGGCTTCCTGGCCATGCTCGTAGGCGGTATCATCTTCTGCTTACTGCTTTCGGCAGTCGGCACGACTTACATACCTTGGTATTGCTCGCTGCCTGCTTATATTATCTTCTCAATATGTATGGCATTGAGCTTAATCATAAAGTCTTCTATTCCTACAAAGAGTGCACTCATTGGTGGTGGTATCGCCGCACTTATCGGCTTTATCGTGCTCTACTTCGGCGGAGCCGTCAGTTCGAATATGGGCTGGTTGAACATGCTGCTCGACTTTATCATCTATGGAGGTGGCCTCGGTGCATCGCTTGTCACAGTTCGTATGCTGGCAGAGCGTTATTTCCTTGTTATTAAGAACGGAATGAAGGCAGGCCAAAGAATTCCTATTCATAAGTGGATGAATGCTACTGGTGGTGGTAATAAGGTGACCATTGGTAAGACAAATGAATGTGAGATTCAGATGAACTGGGAAAAGGCCAATAAGGTTGCTGATAAACACGTTCAACTCTATATTGACAAGTCTCGCTCACTGCCGATGTTGACCCCACTGGAGGAAGGTGTGGTGTTCAATGTTCGTACGAATTTGCCAGCCAACAAGTCCATTGTTCTTAACAATGGCGACACATTTACTGTTGGTGATACCATTTTTGAGTACGTAGAGTCTTAATTTATGGAAAAAGAAAAGTATGAATGGGGAGAGGGCGTTTATACGCTTCTCTCCTGGTTCAAAAAAGAAAAGGTGAAGAATGCCCGTGTTCTCGTGGCAGGATGCGGAGCATTAGGCAATGAGGTGGTGAAGAACCTGGCGCTCTTTGGCATTGGTCATATCTATGTAGTCGATTTTGACAAGATAGAGTTGTCAAACCTCACCCGCTCAGTACTTTTCCGCGAGGCGGACGCGTATAGTCATGCCTATAAAGCTGATATAGTCGCTGCTCGTGCCCGTGAGATTAATCCTCAGATAGAGGTGACGCCTATTGTCGGTAATCTTTTCTCGGAGGTTGGATTTGGTATATACAGGTCTGTTGACGTTATCATTGGTTGTCTTGACAGTCGTATAGCCCGTTACCAGCTGAACCGTCTTGCCATGAGAGCAGGGAAAAGTTGGATTGATGGTAGCATCGAGAATTTGACTGGAGCAGTGAAGGTATACACCCCGGGTAAAAGCTGCTACGAATGTGGATTGTCCAGAGAAGAGTTCAACCACATTATGTTGCGCACAGGTTGTGCCGATGTTGTGCGTTCCCAAACAGAGCAAGGGCGTGTGGCCACAACACCGATTAGCGCATCAATCGTAGGAGCCTTGCAAGTGCAAGAAGCCATGAAGATTATTCATCTGCAGGCATCTGATGAGGAAAGCAACGCTGCCGGAGAGGAGTTCACACCATTCAAGACCCTTCAAGGCAAGATGCTTCGATATGAGGGAATGACAAATACGATGAGTATTTATAAGTTCTCTTCATGGAAAAAGAACTGTCCTGCCCATGAACAGTGGAAAGATGTGAAAGTCTGCAAGGAACTTTCTGCTACTCAGACAGTTGCTGATGTGTTCCAGAAACTGAAGGAAATACTGAATGCGGAGAGTGTTGAGATTAATATGTGCAATAATAAGTTCATCGACTTCGTCGCCAGCGATTATCCTCAAAAGGAATTTGAAGTGATGATTCCTGAGTCTCGCTTGGATGAGTTTATTAAGGGAAATAAAGAACTCAGGCAACTTAGCTATCGCACGCTGATCCACAAACACTTTTTTGAGAACATTGACGACCGGTTCCCTTATCAGCAGCTGACACTGCAACAGATAGGTATACCAGCATTCGATGTTCTTCAAGTATCTACAGAAAATGGAGTGTCTTATGTCGAGCTCTCCGGTGATGCATATTAATATCTGAAGTAAATGCAAAAGCCAAACTTACTGCCATCTGGTATCAATGCAGAATTGCTGCTGAACTATTATCCAGAGGGAAAGTTCAAAGTATCATTGCAAGGATTGCATAAACGCAATTCGTATCGTGATGTTATAGAATTAGAGGAAATGGGCGATTTGGATGCCATACATGCTACTCTCGGCCGTATGAGTATTTATAATTCTCTACCGGAGTATATGTTCCATCCTGTCGATCGTTTCGATAATCTTCCTTTGAATAATGAGAGTGAGGCCTTTCATGAGCAAGTGGATGAGCAGGAGCAGGAAATAGCAGATGCCTACCGTTTCTTCCTGCCCATTGACGTTTTGCTTTTCAGATTGCGTGCACAGGTCAGGAAGCATATAGAGTCTTTCACGCAAGGAAATGTTGTTATGCAGCAAATCCTTAGTGATAACCTGACAGAGGAGCAGCGTAACAATCGATTTATCCGCCAGATTTTTCCATTCCTGCCTCAGTGTAAGTTCATTCGTGGCAACCGTACATTATTAACCTTCTTATTGCGTAAGGTCTTTTTGGATGAAGGACTCAAAGTGAGGGTGAAAGAGGTTACGCGTGATTTTTCCGACGAGACTCCTCGTTATGAGAATGCACTTGATATGGATTTAGGAAACAGTTATGTGGGCAGCGTCTACAATGATACCATCACCACATACGAGATACATTACTGGTCAGATAGCGAATGTGATTCCAATTTCGTAAAATTCACCGAAGAGGTGGAAGAATTACGTCTGTTTTTACAAGACTTTTTCCTTTCTGTCGAGACAGAACTCGTGTTTAATATTTCACAGGACTATCCTCCTTTACGGTTGAATGATGAGAAGATTTACAATTTCCTGAATTATAATACAAATATTTAAAACATACTTATGCCAAAAAGAATCAGTTGGAAGAAAGGTATGCGCCTCACCGATGAGGTGCTACTAGCAGCCGATAAATGTACGTCGGAATATATCGGACAGTCTATAGCTTTGGCTGCAGGGGGACGCTTCGGCCTTTTCACACCAGCGCGTCCATTCGAGATGTCACTCAGCATCTCTAAGGGATATGTCGAGGTTGAGTCTCTCTCATGTCTGGCAGTAACATGTGCTGGCGACTTGATAGATGCCAATTTTGATACGAAGTATGCCAATTCTTATGATACGCGTGTTCCTATTCCCAAGGACGATGACATAAGAGAGCTCTTTCTTACAATTAGTGCTAATCCCAATGATTGGAAGGATGGAGCTGAAGGCTGTTTGGAGCCCGATTACACATTTAGCCTAATCGGTTCAAAACAGGCTATAAGCAGCCACACTGTTCCCATCGGACGCTTAGTGAATGATGATGGATGGCGTGAGGACAATACCAATTTTGTTCCTCCTTGTTTGTATGTGACTGCCCATCAAAAGTTTGTAGAACTCCATAACCAGTTTATTTCTCTACTTCGCAATATTGACGACCGGACACGTCAGCAGTTAGATACTGGTGCATATGATGCGATTAGTATTTATTGGCCTATTGTACAGCAGATTCATATGATCGCTAATGCAGAGTTTGAGACAATGACCCCGCAGAGGTTGCTGTCGTGCGTTCAGCGCGTCGTTGGAGCTTTTACATGCGCGTGTGATATGGACAAAGTGCTTTCTTTGGAGGATGCAGAAGTCTTCCGCAACTATACACGTGTACCATTTAATTATCGCAATGCCTATATTCGCATTAAGCAGGGACTTGGTATGTGTTATGCCATCGGTGAGAAGATTGAGAAGTTCAGTTTGTTGAAAAAAGAAGAACCTCCAAAGCCACAGCCGCCAAAGGTAGAGCCTCCGAAGCCTGATCCTCGCCGTTTCTGGGAAGGTAAGCAGATATGAGATTTGTTAGTACCCCTTTGCAGTTTGTTGATTCGGGCACAAAAATAGTACGTGATATTGAGGATCGCATACTGATGCTCGACAACTTGGTGGAACTCATTGTCTTCACACCGCGTGGAGACTTTGAGGCAGACCCTGATTTTGGGTTTGAATACTGGAATCATGAGTTTTCCAATGTACATTATCGTGAGTTTAATGCCAGCCAGAGTAGCATTATGTCCGGAAGTCTTTACAATGAGGTGACAAAAAAGGAATGTGAAGATAGTATACGGCAAAGTCTGGCCACCTATGAGCCCATGCTGAAGAATGTGAGGGTAAGCATTGAATTGGATTCTGCGGCGGAAAAACAGAGGCGTAGACGTCGGGTAGCTTCTAAATATGCTGTGAATGTAATTGTTGAGGGTGGAATTGACGACGGTTTGGGTGTGCTTCGTCCATACCGTAAAGTTGTGGTGTTTCTTGTTGAGCCCACAGTGAAACGACAAATTTAATCAAAATGGATGTAGAATTAGAGAAAAGAATAAATGATGCCATTGCGGCTATGCAGCAGATTTTACCGGAGGCAGTTGATATCTATCAACTAGATCCTATGGCAAAAATCATGTTGGTAGCTTTGGTTAGTGAGACATCAAAGATTCAAGACTATGCAGAAGGTACTCTTCAGCGTATTGTTGAGCGTTTTTGTACTGACTTTATTCCGCGTAAGAATGTTAGTGCCATGCCGGCTGTCAGTCTTATAAAACCCTCGCAGGAAGCCAATAGCGATAGTCTTTATTTCATTGAGTCTGGCGCATCATTCATTTATAAGTCACCAGTCAAGAACGCACAGATAACGTATATTCCTATTTTTAATACTACGTTGCTGCCTCATAGCGGACTCTATTTACTGAATCAGCGGCTGTTGCGATACAATGGTCGTATGGCTCAAGTGAATTTGGATAAACAAAACCGTTTATGGATTGGAATTCAAACGCCTCTTGAAGTAAATTGTTTGAAAGGACTCTCATTCCTGCTTCGTGGAACCAACGGTATTGTGCCTGAACATGTGTATGTCGGTGCAGATTGCACAGAGATAGAGTTCGCACCAATGCAGGAGATGGAGAATATTGAGATGGCGGAGCCTTTTGACGCTCAACAAGTATCTGGTCAGTATTTCTCATTTGTGGAGAATTGGAAAGAGTGCTTGCTCAACATGTCCGATACAGCATTACTATACATTACCGATGCCACAAAGGATCGCGATATGTATAAACCCCGTGCTTATCCAAGAATGTTCCAGCAATGGCTTGAGAATGAAACACTTGACTTGTTCAAACAAAATACAATTTGGCTTCGTCTTGATTTTCCTGAAGGCTATGTAGTACCAGATGACTGTGAGGTGACATTTGGCGTTTTGCCTGTTACTAATGTAGAGGTTAATACGTTGATGCTTACCCAGTCTCAGCCAATAGCCAAACTACAAGGGGACGATGATTCCTTCTTCTTGGATATCTTGGAGACAAGTACTGCTTCTAACCGCCAAGGCTTTACGATGAACAGGGAAGACATTATTGTGCGTGACTTTGATGCCAACTGTTATAATAATGGTGACCTCTACCGTGATATTCGCAACCTTTATAATCGTTTCATAGACGATTATTATGCATTTATCGAGTATAATGGAATTAAGGATGGAGAGGTACTGAAAAAGTTGCGTGAAACGATTAACAAGTTAGGTAAGAGTGTGGGAACTCAAAACCAGCTGTTTAAGTTCGATAGCGGAACGTATGTCATGAAGAATATGAACAACTCTACATCCACCAATACAACCTCAGTACGCTTTATAACTACAAAAGGCTTGTTAGGTAATGCACCTCGAAGCGGAGAGATGATGGAGAGTCGGAATCTTCCAGGTATAGAGCAGAAAGTAGAAGTCGTGATCTCGGGTATGGGTGGTACTGACAAAGCTACAGCTGATGAGCGTTATGAACAGTTACGTTATTACTCTTTAACCAATGACCGTCTGTACACACGTATGGATATTGATGCTTTCCTGCGTAAGGAAATTATGGCTGAGTATGGCAGGGAGGAGTTCCATCGAATCTTCTTGAAGATTAATGTTGAAGGTTGTGGGGGCGAAAACAAGTTGCAGCGCGGTCTTTATATTGATATCGAGTTTAAGGATCGCAAGAACTATGAGCATGCTGTCAGGATGTCGTTTGACACATTGATGCAGCAACGAATCCGAAACAAGTCGTGTATTGCGATGCCTATTATCGTAACACTTAAAAACTTAGAAGACTAATGAAGGAGTATAATAGTGAGAATCCTATCTATCCGCGACTGACAACCTATGATTCCGTGCAAGTTAGGGATATCCAACAAAAGTTGAATGCAATTCGCACCTATTTGCATGGCGTTTGGGAACTTGTCCCTGTTGACGGAATGCTAGGTGAAGATACGACCGTGGCTATCAAAGGATTTCAGCAATGGATGAATCAAAGTCCGACAGGAGAAATGGATAGTTCTACAATTATGAGTATTAATGACACTTACCGGTGGAGTCTTCGTGCCTCGCAGAATGATGCCTTTGGGTCGTATGATTATCAATTGTTAAAACGTCCCACACTAAAACCAGCAGAGCTTGCAAAACGTGTTCTTTTGGTTGTTTGCTTGCTATTTGGTATCTCTGTTTCTTTGCAAGCTCAGTCGTCTTCAGATATTCAAAACTATATTGATAAATATAAGGGTATCGCTCTCGATCAGGAAAAACAATACGGTGTTCCTGCCACTATCACCTTGGCACAAGGTATTCTTGAGTCGGGTGCCGGTCGTAGTGGACTGACGCGTAACGCTAACAACCACTTTGGTATTAAAGCTTTTGGAGGATGGACAGGACCTATCTATCAAGCATGGGATGACGAGCCTTCCAAGAGTAGATTTCGCGTCTACAGTAATGCTGCAGAGTCGTTCCGTGACCATTCTCTATTCTTAAAAAACAACGGGCGATACAGAAGCCTCTTCTCAAAAAGTGTTTATGACTATAGAGGCTGGGCCATTGGACTACAAAAAGCGGGTTATGCGACAGCAACAACTTATGCGGCAGCACTTATCGGTTTTATTGATTCCTATCGCCTCTATGCGATCAATGGAGGTGTGAAACTTCGTGCTGGTAAGACCGTGGTTATTACCCGTCAGGCAACAGCGACACAAAAGGCTACTTTTGATGCATCCTGTCAGGCTGATGAAGACGAGCAGTCGGAAGAAGAGGAAACTGTGGCTAATGCTGTGAAACGTTATGTGGTCGATATCAATGATGTGCGTTGTACCATTCTTTATCCTGGTATGACGTTGTCAAGTATCTCCATGAAATATGATATCCCCAAGGAAAAGCTCTTGGAGTACAATGAGGTTGCCAGTGAAAGCGACATTCACGAAGGAGATATCGTTTTTATTGCAAAAAAGAAAAACAAATACACTGGTGCACAAGATTTCTATCGTGTGCGCCCAGGTGATACTTTGTACGGGATTTCACAGAATTTCGGAATTAAGTTTGCAAACTTGGCAAAAATGAATGACAAAGATATCTTCTCACGACTGAGGGAAGGTGAAAAAATAAAACTAAAATAATCTGAATAAAATGGTTGATTTAGCTAAAATTGCCCAAAAGGGCGAACTCTTTGACGATCGTTACAAATTACTCCGACCTTTAAGTACTGCTGGTGGTACAGCAGACGTATGGCTCGCCTTAGACGCAAATACGGTTACTGACCGTGACAGACTGTTCGATCCGGAGCCTCTTACTGACGAAGATGTAGAGGAACTTCAAGGTCTTAAGGTAGCTATTAAGATTTATCGTCCGAAGAATGCTCTGGATATTGAAGGAGAGGAACAGTTCAGGGATGAGTTCAAAATCGTCTTCAACTGTCATCATGCTAATCTTATCCACCCAACATATTTCTCCATTTATAATGATACTCCTTATCTGGTGCTTCCATTCTGCGAAGATGGATCAGCCGAGATGCTTATTGGTAGTATGGAGGATTTGTGGAAGTTTATCGGTGACGTCTCAGCAGGTCTCGACTATCTCCATTCATGTAAGCCACCTATTGTCCATCTGGATATTAAGCCTGCAAATGTCCTTATTGATGACAATAAGAACTATGCTATCACAGACTTTGGCATCAGTGCCAATTACGGCAGGAACAAGCATTTGTATTACTATGATGACGGGAATGCCGGTACTTTAGCCTACATGGCACCAGAACGATTCCTTGAGGGAGTTGATCCAACGCCTGAGAGTGATATGTGGAGTTTTGGAGCAACACTGTATGAGATTATTACTGGTCAGGTTCCTTTCGGAGAAAATGGTGGAGAGGCTCAGTTGAACGGTGATGTTCCGATGCCAAAGCTAACAGGAGTTCAGCCGGATATTATAAGACTTATTTATGCATGTCTTGACAGAGATCCCGCGAAACGTCCTACAGCCCGGCAGGTTATGGAAGCTGCCAGAGCCAAACAGTATCCTGTTAAGTCGAAGGCTCTTTTATATGGATTGATTGCGTTCTTCTGTTTACTTGTTATGGGTGGTGTCGGCTATTACTTCCTATCCCAAAAACTGGCTATGATTGAGACCAGACCGCCTGAAGAAGTGTATGCGGAAGCACTTAATCGTATGAATAGTGATAATGTAGACACATTGAAGGCAGGCTTGGCACAGATGGACAGTCTGAGCGGAACAAATTACATTCCTGCTATTTATGAAATGGCCTTTACATATGGATGGTACTCAGATTCTATATCCGTAAAGCGTAAGAGAATGCTGGGCATTGCTATGGATGAATACTATATGCCCACTATCGACCGATATAGTAACAGGGCAGTGGGCTTGTTTACAAAAATTATGGAACTCAATGACTCCGCGTATGCATCTATTAATGCGAATGCTACATATCGACTGGCATGTTATTATGTGATGCCCAATAATATCTATAAGCCCAATTATGAGAAGGGTAAGCAGGCCTTATTGCGATCGCGAGAGTGGGCAACTAAAGCCAGGGATTATGATTTGCTTGATAAAATCACCCGTGGCTTGGAAACTTTCGAGTAGTTAACTCATAGAATTCATTTCGTGTTTAATCTTATTTGACTATGAAAAGGAATATTCTAGTTTTCATTTTATTAGCTTTGTCGACAGTCGTTGACGCACAGCTGGCTTCATGGCTAATACCTCCTGTCTACGATGATATCAACAAAGTGATTGGAGCCGATCTAATAGTGACAGATTCTCTTAAGAAAAAGACTCTTTGGACCTATCAGGGAAAGCGTCTTTTCGACACAAAAGAGTCTCTGTTCTCGTTTAGCGATGACGTTGCTGTGCTCACCAAGAATGGGACAAATGCTCTTTTGGGTATATTGACGGTTCGAGGCCATTTTATTCCTTTAAACGGTCTTTTGGTTGTTCATAAGTACCCATACTTCTCTGATGGTTTCCTAGCTGTTAAACAAGAAAATGGCCGTTATTACCATTATCTTGATGTGACAGGAACAGAAGCTATACAGAATTGTACCTCAGCATATCCTTTTAGTAACGGATTTGGAAAATGTGAGACTTTCCAAGGATCGAAGAGGAAAAACGGTTGTGTTCACATGTTGCTTGATACTGATGGCGAGCCTGTCAGTTTCTCGTTCAATGGTAAGAAGTTCCATGATTCCGAAATAGATTTTATTTCCTCTGTCAACGATGAAGGCTTGGCAGTTGTCGTTGCCAATCTCAAAGTTTATTTCTTCGAAGCTGCTAGTCGTTCTCTTCGCCCGGTTTTCGCAAATGAAGGAGATTCAGACTTGAAGAATCAGGCTCAAGTAGAGAATGATGAGACGAAGTTCTTGAGGAAGTTTGGTGAGGATGGGATGGAGTTAATAGCCAAGAGTGGCGGTGCGAAGGTTAGTTTCCGGTTTAACTCTCTATTAAAGCCTGTAGAATTCATTGTTAATGGAACATCGAAAGCATATAAAGATAAGAAAGAACGTGAATTGTGGGATCCTCAAACCTCTTTAGAGATTACTGCAGAAAACGACAGATACGGCATTTATTATAACGGAAAGGAAGTCCTTCCTCCTCAGTTCGTTGATTGCCCAACTTGTTTCGAGAATAAGGCTTTTGCTGGTGTTTCTGGTAAATATGGACTGCTGCAGGTTAGTAATAGTGGAAAGTTTGAGTTTTCTATGAACAAAGGTAATGATATTGCCTTCCGTCATCAGCGCGTAGAGAGTACCATTCGATTGGATATCCCATTCCCCGTTGCAGAGAAGTCTATGTCTATCAGGATGGATCCGAATTCCGGATGTGAGCTTGATATGACATCGCGTGTGGCAAAAACTGCTAGCTTCGGTAGCTCAGTGATTTATTATTGTACGTTGACAATTCCTGACAGGCTTAGTGACGAGACAAAGGATATTAGATATAAGGCTCAGGCCGTTTACGATGGACTTATCTCTGCACCTGTTGAGTTCAAGGCAAAGCAGTGGTATTACAAGTATTTCAATATCGATGTGGATGACGTGGAGACAGTTATCAATAATGGAAATCTCTTCTTTACCTTTAATGTCTCTGCCGATAAAGTGCCGGGAGAAGAAGACTATCCATGTACTGTCAGCGTAAAGTCTGGTAATTTGCCTGTCAATCTTGATAAGATTTCAGAAACCCGTTATAAGTGTAGTGTAACCAATTTGAAAGATGGTGTGAACCAAGTTATTATTCAAATACAGGAACCAGGTTGTCCTCGCACGGAGTATCCATTTGAGGTTACTTATACGAAGCCAGTACCAAAGACCGCTAGCAAGGCAGCTGTAAAAGAAAAAGTTGTCATTAAGAACAATTCTAAGCCACGTCGTCAGGCTCCACCACCACCTGCAAAAGAAACTAAGAGACCTAGACTTGAGATCTAAACTAAAGTTGAAAGATTTTTGAATTATGAGAATAAGAATATCTGCCCTCACAGATGCGGGGAAGGAGCGTGAGAATAATGAAGATGCTCTGCTCTTCTGCCCAGATCTTCAGCAACAGGAATGGCTGGACCAAGGAACTGACAACTATATCTCATTAGGGGAATTAGGTTCGTTGCTGCTCGTTGCTGATGGCATGGGAGGAGCCAATGCAGGTGAAGTTGCATCGGCACTGGCTATAGATACTGTTAAGGATTATTTCCAGTCTCAACGTGTACAGGCTGCTATTAGTCAGGAGATGACGGCAGAGATGCTGCAGCGCGCTGTTGTCATGGCTGATGAGGCTATCAACCAGCACATAATGAAAAATCCTGAAACAAAAGGCATGGGGACCACGATTGTTATCTGCTGGCTACTTGGTCAGACAGCCCATATAGCATGGTGTGGTGACAGCCGGTGCTATGTGTATAATCCGATTTCTGGACTTAGGCGTCTTACCACAGACCACTCTTATGTACAGGAGCTTATCAATAAGGGCGAGTTGACGGAGGAAGAGGCTTTTACCCATCCTGAAAGTAATCTTATTACAAGAGGCTTGGGCGATTTCCAGACTTATCCCACAGCAGACATTGTGACTTATGATTTTGAGCCTAATGACATTATTTTGGTATGTAGTGACGGACTTTGTGGCTATTGTCCTGATACTGATATCGAGAATGTCATGAAAGATCATTATACCGATGTCAAAGATTGCTGTCAAGGACTCATGACACTGGCGTTAGATGCCGGGGGATGTGATAATATCTGTCTTTTATTAGCTTCTATTATTGGCGATGACGACGAGCAACCCTCAAAAGTGAAGTTTGCTCCAATCAAAAAGTTTTTCTATAATTTAAAAAACAGCTAAAGACAAATGACACATTAGGCATTTAACGATGCTATGATGTAGGAAAATTTGAGGTGACATAGACATGTCACCTCTTTTTTGTATCTAACGTGAGTTCGACAAATTCACGTTAACTTGAAACCGGCAGCGCTGCTGTTCTCATTCGTCACTAAACCTTGCTGTCGCCTGACGGATAATGGCTTATGCTTGGTGACACTTGTCTTTCTGCCGTCACGATGCCTTCACCCGTATTTTTGTAATCGATGCCCGATTACCCTCTAACTAGTTAATCAATTAAGGTCT